>CAIMFA010000331.1 GCA_903840185.1 uncultured Lentisphaeria bacterium
CCCTTTTTCCAGCACGGTAATGGACTTGCGCAGCCGTCTGGAAATGTATACCGACACGGCGGTAATAACTATAAAAATCAATAATCCGATTCCGGAATAAGTAAGTCGCGTTCTACTGATATAATCATCAATATGGGCGTTGTAGTTTTTAGTTGCGCTCTCGATACTTCTTTGAGTTGCAAACGTGGAAGCCAGAATCGCAGCTTCCGGCATTATCACCCCCACACTCCAATCTATAGACGCCAGCGGAGCAAAACCGATATAATAAACTCTGCCATCCCTGATATAGCGTTTGACGCCTCTCTGCCGGGAGATCATGGCGTCAATCAAATCCTCACCGTAACGCCCCTCCGCCTTGTCCCCTGAATTCCAGAGTACTTGTTTATCAGATACGCCATTTCTGGCAATGATGCAGCCTGCGTGGTCTACGATAAACGCATCACCTGCATTCTCGGAGCCGACAATCAGGTCGCCGGATATTGTTTTCGGGGAAATATCCGACATGACAACCGCAGCAGTAACTCCATTTAGTACCACCGCTCTCGAACATGTAATAACATCCTCCAGCGAAGATGCTGATTTGTACGGCCCGTACCATACGTTTTTGTCCGGATTATCCACTGCTCTCCTGTACCATTCACGCAGACGCGGATCGAAATCACGCGGCATCGGATACCATGCATACTCAAGATAAACCCCGGCATCAGTGGCTATTCCGATGGCTTCCGAGCTGGAATTGCAGACATAGATGAATTTCATGGAATTATACATTGTTGACAGCAATTCGATATCCCGTTTGGCTTTCTCCATATCTGCTCCGGGGGCGATGCTGAATGGCGAAAATTCGTCAGAAACTGCGGCAATTTGAATTTTTCTCATCAGCGGATTACGGCTCATTTCCGGCTTAGTCAGCAAGTCGTAATATAGACTGGCGATATTCCGGGTTTCAGCTGCAATTCTTGTAAGATGCATGTCTGTTATCAGGGCCTGCTCCGCGGCCAGTATCTCAAGTTCATCTTTTGACTCTTTATACATTGCGCGTTTACTATCCCTGATCGCGTTTTTTCCAAGGGTATCGCCGGATGCGATTGCGAATTCAGCCATGTTTTTCAGGTTAATCAATCCGAGCAGGCTGATAATCAAAAACGAGCATACCGGGATCAGGATGAACACCAGCAGTATTCTTGTTTTTAATTTTGTTCTTGAATTACTCATTGGGTTTTGTTCCGTAATAGCTTAAATATAACATGGCAATATCATCGGATTGCGGTTCGCCGCCTGCATAGAGGCTGATATCCTCCCGTATCCCGGATATGAATTCTTTGCTTGAACATTCTCTGCGGGAATTAAGTGCCTCAAGCAGCTTTTCTTTCCCGAACGCCTGTCTTGATTCATTTAAGGCTTCCGATACGCCATCGGAATAAAGGAATAATCTGTCTCCCGGATTCATTTGCAGAATTTCCTGCTGCCAAACATTTTCATTCATCAGTGAAGGACCGATGGCGATGCCGTTCGCCGTATGAATAAATTCGAAATTCCCGTTCTTACGGCAAATTAACGGATGATTATGTCCGCCGTTGCTGAAGCTGACAACTCCGGTTGCGGTGTCCATAAAACCGCAGAACACTGTGGCGAACATATTGGCGTCATTGTCTTTTTCCAGGACATTATTGACGTTAAACAGCACTTTTATCGGAGAAGAACTGCATTCTGCCTCATGCGCCAGCAGGGTTTTAGTCATTGCCATAAACAATGCGGCTGGAATACCTTTGCTGGAAACATCTCCTATACAGAAAAATAATACCGTTTCATTGACCATGAAATAATCATAAAAATCACCGCCGATTTCCTGTGCCGGTTCCATCATCACCTGTATATCAATGGCTGGAGACGTGTTAAGCTGTTCCTGCCATGGCGGCGGCAGCAGCGAAGACTGGATCTCCCGTGACACCGCCAGTTCTCTTTCGATTTTCTCGCGGGAATGAATTGTTTCCTCCAGGCTGGCAATGTATTTTTTCAAATCACCGGTCATCATATTGAAAGTATCAGCCAGATGCTCCAGCTCATCTCCCGTTTTCAGTTCAATTTTCAAATCGAGATTGCCGCGGCCGATTTCCTCCGCCTGCTCTTTCAGAAAAAGAACCGGTGCTGTTATCTTTGCAGATAAATACACTCCGGCACCAAGAATCAGCAGCAGAACAAGAACCCCCAGTACTATATAAATGATTCTGCTGCTCTCGATATAATTATGAATAAATGAACTGTGTTTAAGTGTATCCTGATGAATCAACTGTTCAGTGCTCAATGCCGCGGCAATAATCATTTTCTTCGGGATGGAAATGCCGATACTCCAGCCTGCGGTTGTTATTGGATAGTATGCAACAAGATGTACAGGTTCACCGGGAATTGCCAGATCATCGCAACCGCGTTTTCCCGCCGTCATTTTGCGTGCTACTCCGCTGATACCAGGATCCGGCGATTTCAACAGATTCTCCTTTTTGTATTCATTATCCCAGGAGTAGCCTGTCTCGCTGAGCTCCCTGTGGACAAGCACATTACCTTCGCGATCCAATATAAATACTTTGCCCTGCGGTTCCAGTTGAGTAGTTATCAGATTTATAAGTACAGACCGCACCTCGACATCAATTCCGCAGACCGCAATAACTTTGCCGTCTTTGTCTCTTGCTGCTTTGGCACAGGTAAGAATCAGTTTATTTTCAGTGCTTGAAATATATGGACCGACCCAGACAGCCTCACGGCTTTTTTCCGCACTCTGATACCAGATGCGCACCCGCGGATCATATCCGGCCGGTTGCAGAGTCCATGGCGAGGAAATAAATATTCCGCTCGGAGTTCCCATATAAATGATATGGCTGCCGGGGTTATTAGAGTTGACGAATTTCAATATCGGCTGAAGCCGTCCGAGACATTTCAACTCTTCCATCACTGACTCCGGCTTAACATCGCCGGATAAATAATAACTGGCAAAATCATTTGGATTTTCAGGCCTTGCTTTGGAGAAATATATAGACAGATCGTTCTGCTTTTCCTGCGGTGACTCCAGATAGCGCGAACATAAATTGGCCACCAGGTTCATTTCGCCGGCGACCCGTTTTAGCTGAATATCAATAAGTTGCGCCTGGGATACCACCAGTGATTGCAATTCATCCCGCGACTGGTCCATCAGCGCGTTTTTACTGTCGTAAACAACCCTCTTCCCCAGCGCGGAACAGTTCTCAACAGAGTATTTTCCCAGCTGTTTCATGTGCTCAATAGTCAGGTGGAAAACCAGAAAAAAAGTAATTCCGGCCAGCAGAGACAGTGCTGCCAGAATCTTAATTCTCAAACTGAATACTTTTAACTTCATGTTTACTGCCGTTAATTATCCTTATGCAGCGTAATATGACGCTGCAATCTTATCTGCTTCAATTCCTCTTGAATATGCCCGATAGCTTTTTCGTTAAAAAATGTCCTGATAAAACGACTGCAAATCATCCGTACCGCAGGTTCCGCCGGATGCAGCATGTCCTCCTTATAGAAACGGTAATCCCGTAATTCGTCCATAACAATCTCGTAAGCCGGAAAATAGCAGCATAATTGTGGAAATTCTTCAATGCAGGCGTGGATTGCCGTCAGCAGATGTGCCTTGCTTCTTGAATTTAATACCAGTTCTCCCGGATAATGCCTGACCGGCGACAAAGTAAAGATTACCTTGCAATCCGGATTAATTTCATGAATTTTCAACGTCAGTATGCGTAATGCCGCAAGGTTTTCTGCCACGCTCAATAACCGGCGGTTGAATTCACTGCCGGGAATCTTATGGCAATTTGCGGCAATTTTACCGGTTCGGTTGTAAACATAGACTACAGAGGAAGATGGCGTGGCAACAAATAATTCAGTCGTTCTTAACATTTCACCGAATTCCGCCAATGCCGAATTCGCTTTATGCAGCGCTTTTTCCAGAGTTCTTGCAGAAAATGAGCCATGGTGTTCCCAGCTATGCCATAATCCGCCATCCTCAAAAAAATCATCCGCCTGATAAATTCTGTTTTCGGCTATCCGGACAACTGGTTCCGCTAATGATACGGCGTTATAAATAGTGCCGCATGGATTCTGCTTTCCTTTAAAACCGCAATCATACAGCAGCGACAGCAGATTTTCAGCAAAACACGAACCGGTTCCGCAAACAACACTCGCCGCGGTAAATCCGGCAAAGGGAGATTCCGGAATCTTCACTGTTGTCTGCAAGTTTATGTTCTCGTTCAGCATATATATTCCCCCTTTATTTCCTCACTGCGATTTCTCTTAAATAATCTGTCAGTAATGTAAAACGCGGTTCGAGTCTGCTGTTTTTTACCGCCATTGCCACTGCCTTGCGGCTGCCGATCAGCACCAGCAGTTGCCTGGCGCGGGTCATGGCTGTATATAATAAATTTCTCTGCAACATCATATAATGCTGGGTCAGCAGCGGGATTATTACCGCCGGAAACTCGCTTCCCTGCGACTTGTGTACGGTAATCGCATAGGACAAGGTCAACTGGTCGGCTTCGAAGAACTCATATTCCACCAGACGGCTGGCTTCATATATCACCGAAAAACGGTTTTCGTGCGTGTCTATTTTCGTGATGCGACCCATATCGCCGTTAAAAACGTTCTTGTCATAATTATTACTGGTCTGCATGACTTTGTCACCGGCTTTGAATGTCCGCTCTCCTGCTTTGAACTGTGGCTTGCTGCCCGGGTTCAGTTCTTTCTGCATGACTTCATTGATTGCCGCCGTGCCGCAGGTACCGCGGTTCATCGGCGTTAATATTTGAATGTCATTGACCGGATTCAGCCCGAAACGCTCCGGAATGCGCTCTTTGGTCATTTTTATTATGAGCTCAACCGTCTTTTCCGGATCATCCTGTTCAATCCAGTAAAAATCACTAAGCACGCCTTTCTGCTGGTTTTCCAGTTCCGGCATCAGTCCGTGATTTACATTGTGCGCATTCGTGATAATCTGGCTTCCCGCCCCCTGGCGGAATATCTTTGACAGATGAGTCACCGCAAACAAGCCGCAATTCAGAAAACTGTGCAGTACCTGCCCCGGCCCGACCGACGGCAGCTGATCAGAATCGCCGACCATAATTACCGTAGTACCCGGCTTTATGGCGCGGAACAGACAGAGTGCCAGTTGAATATCCAGCATTGAAACTTCATCCACAATCAGAACATCGCACGGCAGTTTATAATTCAGCCCGTAAACGAAAGTCCTTTCCACCGGTTCCCACTTAAGCAGACGGTGAATCGTCCTGGACGGAAAATTGGTTGCTTCCGACATTTTTTTTGCCGCCCGTCCGGTCGGAGCGGCAAGAAAAACTTTAAGTTTGGCGGCAACCGCCCGGCGGACAATTTCTCCGACAACAGTGGTCTTCCCTACGCCGGGACCGCCGGTAATAATATTTAGCGCGGAATGTCCGGCCTGCTCCACCGCCGTCAACTGTTCATTGCTGAGTTTCAGGTCAGGACGCGGCGGAACCTTCAATATTAATTCGCCGCGGTGCCGGGCTGCCTTAGCCAGGGCGGCAATATGTCTGGGCAATTCTCTTTCCGCGTTATACAAAATTGTAGAATATATCATGCTGGTGCCGTCCGGCGCGGCGGTAATGACCATCTGCTTCTTTTCGACTGCCCGCTCAACTCCCAGCCTGGCCTCAGCTTCATTTACATTCAAGGTCTCGGCGGAAATCCTGATGAATTCACTTTCCGGATAACAGCAGTGCCCGGCCTGAGTCAACTGGTTCATGGTATAATACGCCCCGGCGGCAAGACGTTCAACATCATTCTTTTCGATTCCCAGCGACGCGGCAATCCGGTCGGACATGATAAAGCCGATACCATCGATCTCATCGGCCAGCCGGTACGGATTGGTTTTGATCACGTCCGCGGTCGCGTCTCCATACTGTTTGTACAGTCTGCGACAGTAAGCCATGGTTATACCAAGGCTTTGCATGAAAATAAAGATATCGCTGCGGGAAGCCTGTTTCTGCCATGCGTCCCTGATCGTTTCGATCCTTTTGGGGCCGACTCCGGGTATTTCTTTCAGCCGGGCGGAATACCGACTCAGGACTTCCAGTGTTTTGTCGCCGAAATGATTGACTATACATTCCGCCAGTTTGGGGCCGATGCCCGGGAGTATGCCTGAAGAGAGATATTTAACAATGCCTTCGCGGGTTGACGGCAGCACAAATTTGAAGTTTTCGATCCGCAGCTGCCGTCCGTATTCCTGATGCTGCTCCCAGTGCCCGACGACTTCAATATTGTGTCCGGGATAAGCGCCGGAGATATTGCCGACCGCGGTATGCTCCACCCCCTGGGCGTCGCGTATCTTCATGACCATATAGGAGTTGTCTTCATTTTCATAAACAATCCGGTCAATTTCGCCGCGCAGTGTCTGCTCGGTCAAAGGTCCGGAATTGTTTTTTTCGGAAAAAAGATCCATTGATTCCTCTTTAATACTCTGCACGGCTGAAAATTCAACTATAGATTGCGGGATGAATTTTCAACCACACAGCGTACATCATTATTTCTTGCGCGGAAATACATTATTTCCGGCAAGCACAAAAATCAATTGCCTGACCGTCAAACCGCATCTTTATTTCAATGTTATTTTAACCTGCCGCTGCCGGCAGTCATCGAAAATTATATTAATACCGGCAAAATCAGAACCGGCATCTTTCACCACGGCAAGCCGTGCGTCGCCGGAAACAGCTTCGCATACGTTCATGTTTTTAATCCGCAATGTCATGCCTTCATGGAAATGATGGTCGAACAGTTTGAAGAATCTGCTGAAATCAAGCGTCAGTTCTTTATCTTTTATCTTTATGTCCGTCAAACTGCAGTACGCCAGTTGCGCCCGGTGATGAAAAGTATCCCGCGCCAGTATCTTGGAGAAAATTCTATTATGGGCTTCAAAATATTTTACCCAGCGTTCTACGACCTCCATGTTCCGTTCCGGATCGGGATGCAGGATATTCGGCCAGTGCAGTCCGCAGATGCAGCCTTCAATTATCTTCTCAGGAACATCGCCGCCTATGGAGTGCCATGCGACTCCCGGTTCATTGCCGCGTTCAGCCACAAACATGGAATCGTCGATTCCGAACAGTTTGAATTGCGGCGTTTCAAATGTTTTCATACAGCCAAAAGCGGTTGAGACATATTCAACACCCGACTCCCGGAGCAGGCGGGTGAGAATATTATTACCGCCGAAAGCATATTTAAAAGCGCACGGCACAAACGACTTCGGAAATCCGCCCAGGTCGTTCATTGCCATAATCCGGAAAAAATAATCAAGATGAAGTTTAATTTCCTGCTCCGAACGGAGACCGGTATCATCCGCCCATTCCGCCCGGCTGAATGTCCCGTCTTTATGCCAGAATTCATGTCCCAGCCCGTGAAGAGTGATTTCAAAATGTTTGCTGTTTGAGCGGATTATTTCCGCGGCCTCGTCCAGTTGCAGCCCGATATTTACACTGTTGTCCCAGTTTTTTCCCATCCAGGTTGCTGAAGGCACGTTCTTTAGAATGTTCTGGCGATCCCATTCGCAGAGTATCATTGCCGCCTGCGGCCGCATATCCAGCCGCCTGCCCAGTTCGGCAACCGCCAGATAGTCCGCTGGAACATGCCTGCGGCTGATACCTGTCCTGTACGGCCCGTTCTGCCTGGAGTCATCCGCACCCGACCACCAGCCGACATCATCAAAGACGATTTGTAACGGCAGCGGGATGCATACATCGAGATTTTGCATCTTAATCCAGTCCATTTTTATTAAATATATTTATGAAAGAATACTTCACTTATAAAAATAAGGCAAATTACTTTCCATTTTATCCTTAAAAATTTGATTTGAACAGAAAAGAATCTTTATTATGTTTTGCTTATTTTGTCTGAATAATTAAATGTAGATGCTGGAAGACATTGTAGAATAAATGAAACCAATATATAGATATAGTTTACTGTCAGGTATTGCTCTTTGGGGAATACTTATGATTACGGCAGTTTTTTATGGGGATACTCGCCGATCATTAATTCCATTTTATGATATAATACATATTCCAGCAGAATATATTTGCAATTTCTGGGTTCGTTTAGGATTACCTCCTCACGGTGATGCTGCTATAGTAATAGTACCTCCTATTGCTTTGGGATTGCAATGGCTTTTCATATTGGTGGTAGTGTTCTTTATAACGCGAAAAAGGCATCAGAGAGGAAAAACTAGCGATAATGAAAAATGAATTTGATGTAATTGTAATCGGGGCCGGCCATGCCGGATGCGAAGCCGCGCTGGCTTCCGCCAGAGCTGGCGCAGTCACTCTGATTATAACGGTAAATATGGACCACATTGCGCAAATGAGCTGCAATCCGGCTGTCGGCGGTATTGCCAAAGGCCAGGTGGTCAGGGAAATTGACGCCCTCGGCGGAGCTCAGGGCATGGTCACTGACGCCGCTTCAATCCAGTTCCGGATGCTGAATTCGGCGAAAGGCCCGGCAGTCTGGTCGCCGCGTTCCCAGTGCGACAAGGTCTGTTATCAGCGGGGCATGAAACTGGTGCTGGAACGCCAGCCGGATCTGTCGGTCAAGCAGGCCATGGTCAAAGGCTTCATCGTCGAAGACGGTGTACTCCGCGGTGTTGAAACCGACTTCGGCGACAAGTTTTATGCTAAATCTGTGGTTATTTCCACCGGGACATTCCTTTCCGGGACTCTCCATTACGGCATGAGCAGCTTTCCCGGCGGCAGAGCCGGCGATCCTCCCTCCGTCAGCCTGTCCGAAGCTATCCGCGAACAACTAGGGATCCGGCTCGGACGCTTAAAAACCGGCACCCCTCCCCGCATTCTGGCTAAAACTATTGATTTCTCCCAAATGGAATTTCAGGCGGCGGACGAAGTTGATGAACAGTTCAGCTATTTCGCTCCGGCCGACTATCTGCCGCGTGCGGAAAAACGCAACATGAACTGCTGGATGGTATATTCCACCGCACAGACCGCAGAAATCATCCGGAACAATCTGCATCTGTCGCCAATGTATCAGGGCAAAATCAAAGGCATCGGCACCCGCTACTGCCCGTCGTTCGAGGATAAAGTTGTCCGTTTTCCGCACCACGAGCGCCACCTGCTCTATCTGGAGCCGGAAGGCGAATTCACGGATGAATACTACATTAACGGTATTTCCACCAGTCTGCCCCCAGAAGTGCAGATACAGTTGATAAATTCAATTCCCGGTATGGAAAATGCTGAAATATCCCGTTATGCCTATGCCATTGAATACGATTTTGTCTTCCCGGATCAGCTCACCCGTTCTCTGAGTGTGAAAAAATGGCCGAATCTGTTTACCGCCGGACAGGTGAACGGCACCAGCGGCTATGAAGAAGCCGCCGGACAGGGGCTGGTCGCCGGCATGAATGCCGCCCGCACCGCGCTCGGCCTGGAACCGGTCGAACTGGCGCGGGACTCTTCATACATCGGGGTAATGATTGACGACCTGGTGACAAAGGAGATTGTCGAACCCTACCGTCTGTTTACCAGCCGTGCCGAATACCGGCTGCGGCTGCGCCAGGACAATTCCGATATGCGGCTCTGCGAATTCGCCTATAAAAACGGCATTCTGCCGGAGGATAAATACCGCACTTTCAAGGCATATCAGGAACTTTACGAGAAATGCGAAGCCGCCGCCAAAGTCCTGCGCATTCAAGGCAAAACCGCCTGGGATATGCTGAAGCAGTTCAAAGGACTTTATACCGCGGCGACAGCGATACCGTTCAATATCGCGGATATCGGGCTGGATTTGAGTACAGATACCGG
>CAIMFA010000332.1 GCA_903840185.1 uncultured Lentisphaeria bacterium
AAATTCATGATTGGCTATGCGTGACGTAAAATCAATTTTATACTCTGCACGGTTGATAATTCAACTATAGATTGCGAAGATTTTGAGAATTGGTTCGTATTCTGAGAGGCTGCCGATACCGGGGTATCGAAGGCCTCGAAGAGTGCGAATCCAAACTCGAAAGATCGCAACCGCTTTGCGGTGAATGTCTTGCGTTTGTATTTTTCCGCTCCTCCTTCCGGCGATATAATTTATATTTGAAAATCTTTGGAATTGCACTTGTTTTTCCGCCGATTTCTGATAAAATCTTACATATGATCAATTCGATATCCCAGACCAAAAAAAATTGCTTTTTTTTTGTTTTGTTTGTTTGAATATTGTTTATAAATGATTAGATTGAGTAACGTTGCCCGCGGGGGTTGTAAATAGCGACTGTTAATAACCTGTTAATAAGTTATTGACGAGTCTTGAAAATATTTTGTAAGTTTATGGTTTTGTGTAGTCTTATGATAACTTGCGAAAAATCTTTCATAAAAGCTTCTTTTATCTTCCCCCGCCTGACTGGATATGAGTGCTTATTACGCTCAAATATGGTCAGAGGCAAAAGATTGCGGCAGTGCCGCGGTTGAGATTAAATGTTGGTTTTGAACGGCTTATTATTGTCTGAGGATGTTTTTATTGGGGCTTCGGGCAATCATAGATATGTTTGTGTTAATAACTTTGGGGAATTAAGGGGATATTCATGAGGCAGCATGATAAATGCGGGTTACTGCTCACGTGGACAAAAACCTGCGAATTATTGAAAAAACGCCTTCACCAGGCGACTTACGAACAATGGTTTGGCAGCATTGTTCCAGTCCGCTTTGACGGCGAGCAAATAGTCCTGGGTGTTTCCGATGATTTTTTTGCCGACTGGCTTAAAGAGAATTTCGGCGATATTCTTGCTGAAGCGCTGAACGAATCCGCCGGCCGCAAGATTACTTTTACTCTGGAAACCGGTCATGTGAATGTTGATGAAATCAAGGAATCCGCCGAGATTGATGCGGAAGCCGAAGCCGCCAGCCCGGCTGAAGATTTCAGCAAAAACCGGACCAATGCCAACGGATCGGCCAGACATACTTTCGCGAACTTTGTTGTCGGCGAGGAAAACCGCTATGCGTATGCCGCCGCCAAGACCGCGGCCGACACTCCCGGCGTATATAATCCGCTGTACATCTATGGCGGCACCGGTATCGGCAAAACCCATCTGCTTCAGGCGGTGGCCAATCAGGTGCTGGAAAAAAACAGCCGTGCTATAGTTAAATACGTCACCTGCGAAGAATTCCTTAATAACTATGTTGATTCTCTCCGCGGCAAACGTCACTCCGAATTCCGCAGTTCCGTCCGCAAAGTCGATGTGATCCTGGTGGATGACGTTCACATGCTGGCAAATAAAACTCAGTTGCAGGAAGAATTTTTCAATACGTTCAACTCCCTTTACAATGAAAATAAACAGATCATTCTGACCTCGGATAAACAGCCTTGCGAAATCGTCGGACTTGAAGACCGTCTGGTTTCCCGATTCGAATCCGGCGTGACCACCGAAATCAGCGCTCCGGTGTTTGAAACCAGACTGGCGATTCTGAGGATGATGCAGGAAGGCCATATTATCAAAATCGAGGATGAAGTCCTGGTTTTTCTGGCTAACCGGATTTCGTCCAGTGTGCGCCGCCTGAAAGGCGCGCTGCTGCGTCTGGTGGCATTCGCCTCCGCCATGTCTAACCGCAGGATTACGATTGAAGACGCGGAATCACTGCTCCATAAAGTGATTGAAGAGGAAAGCGCGTCAAAAATCATTTCAATTTATTCTATTCAAAAAGCAGTGGCCGATCATTTTGATATCCGGGTCAACGACATTCTCAGTGAAAAACGTCCCAAGAACATTGCCGAACCGCGCATGGTGGCCATGTATCTCTGCCGTAAAATGACCAATCACTCCTTCCCGGAAATCGGGGCGGCATTCGGCAAAAATCACGCCACAATTATGAATGCGAACAAGAAAATTCCGGAGCTCTGCCAGAAGAACGAAAGCATGAAGCGTTCGCTGTCCC
>CAIMFA010000333.1 GCA_903840185.1 uncultured Lentisphaeria bacterium
AATCGGAAAACAGGGAGGGCTTTCAGGATATCTGGAAAAACACCGCGCCAGGTCGAAAAAGTCATCGAACACAAAAGCCGGATGGGCGGATTTGCTTGCAGATCATGGTTACCGGAACATGTTTGACGGATTCATTGATGCTGTCATAAATAACAAAAAGACACCGTGCGACGAACTTGCCGGATACCGTGCAACTTATCTCGGAACTCTTGCCATGCAATCAATCCAGTTGAACACGCCTCTGCCGGTGCCTGTAGACAAATGGGATTATTATGTACATTTATCATGACCATCCGGGTCGGCTTTGATTTAATTTTTAGTATTGGTTGGGTTTTCGAATCTCCGGCTCGTCCGCAGGGAGTGGAAGTCCGTCCGTAATACATAGGGCGCTGCGATAGGATTGACGGGAGGAGATTATTTATTTAGCCATAGGTTTGTCTATAATAATAAATCAAGAATTATCGCAAAAGCTTATTGAAATCGAACCGCAAACCGCGGTTATCACGGCGAAGCTCATCATATGTTTATATGCAATGAAAAACTTGATAAAACCAGAACAAAGCTGGTTGAACTGCTCAAAAAAATTGAGTTAGAATCACATCAATATTTCTAATCAGGTTCAGAACACCTTTTGCATAGCGTTTTTTATTTTACTACCATTTCGAGGATAAAATAATAAACTTCATTGTCAAGCGTAATATCAAGGACTCCATTTTTAACCGGAATTTTTTTTCTCAATCCGTCAAGCGGCGCATAAAAATTTACCGTTTCGCAATTCCATTTCAACTCCAGTGAAACTGCAGAAGATATATTTTTGCTTTTACTGATGGAATCTATTAAATTATTGCCTTTATTGATTTTTCGCGCTTTTTCAAGTTCATCCATGCAACGGAGATCAAAACTCGCCGCCAGCGCATGAATTATACGGACAGCCCCTTTTCTGTAAATCCGGAATTTCCAACCTGTGTCAGCGGGGAATGGAATTTCTCCAGGCATAAAATTCCTGAGGCGTTCAGCAGTAGACAATTTTATTGTCAAGTTTTGCATTCTGCCGGGAGACCATACAAGTTTGCCTTTGCCGCTGCTTAATTCAATCCATTCATTAATCTCGACGTTACTGCCATTGAAAATACTGCGGCACGCCGGAATAATGTCTTTTTGTTTACTACAGGGAGGAAACGCGGCTATCCGTTCAGGTTCATCAATTCTGCATATAATGCCAAATTGTTCAAGCCACGGCCTGGCAGCGATGTTCGCCCTTTTGTCATAACAGCCTGTTGGACCGCTTGCGATGACTATACCTCCGCTTTTCAGATATTTATTCAATGTTGAATATTCCGCATCATCCAGGCAGCTTGCACTGCTCAATAAGAGAACTTTATATTCAGACACTTCCGGAATAACTGTGACAACATCAAAAGTGATATTGTTTCTCAGCATCTCAAAACATGTTTCGCTGTAATCAGCCGCATAGTCTTTTTCGGTCATGCTGTAAAAGTCCCGTGACCATCTGGAGAAAAAGACCGCGACATCACTATCCGTATCAGCGTCAAATATCCCCGGATTATTTTTCTCCCAGTTAAAACCATTCACGGGAAGCTCAATATCATCTTTAAGGGAAAGCATTTCAGAGTCGCGCAATCCCAGACGTCCCTTCAAAGTGCTGAACCATGTATCTGAACCGAGAAATTTATTAAAAGCCCATATAAAATCAGCGGCCGCTTCGCTGAAGCCATAACCCAGACCTAAACATGGAGCATTGTTTTCATGCCCTATCCCCAGATGCAGCATTTGCGCCGGAAAATTACTTTGCCAGCTTCCATTTAGTGCGGGGGTATTGCCGCACATTTCCAGCATAATATGGTTACATGGTTTGATAAATTCCTGATATGACATGCCGTAGCCGGGAAGATTGGACCCAACGCTGTCTGAACAACATGTCATTAATGGAAAATCTTTACCGGTAACCGACCGTACACCTTCAAGAAATTCCCGTGTTGTGCTGAAACGCATTTCTATCCAGTCTTTAAAAGCTTCGTTATGATAATTCCCCCAGAATGAAGTATCTCTGACCGGCGGGACTTCATGTCCATAATTATCCATAAACTTTTTTCTGCACCATTCGCAACCGCAGCTTTTCCATCCTGAATAAAAAATTCCGTCGTCGCTCATCAGTCCGTCAATGCCGGTTTCATCCAGCAGCAACCGCACATATTCCCGATAAGCATGCTGAAAATCCGGGTTATTCATGCAGAATTGTTCGGCGGTATACTGTTCCAGAAAAACAGGTTTGCCGGTAATAAGGTCAATCATGCGCCAGTCGTTAAGTTTCATTCCCTTATATGTCCACTCAGCCGCGATATCGCGGCTTGGTGCAAACGGCAGATGATGGCGGTTGTGCAGCCGCATAGCCTGAGCTTCGTTCTGATTGGAATAGCGGTGTGTCAGGACTGAGGAATGATGATCGAAAAGCAAAATATCGCGCTGGTGAAGTTCATCTGCCACAAACCTTATCATATCATGCAGATTCATCCACAGCGGCATAAAATCCCAGCGAAAGTGAGCCCCGTATATGATCGCCATATTGATCCCTGACGCCAGGGACTGATCCGCGCGATATCTGAATTTGTCTGCAATATCTTCATTAGGCCAGCTCAGATCTTCCCAGGTAATCCACCAGCTTGCAGCCCGGTATTTTTCATTTCTTTCCAATTCTACATCCTTCTCTTCTCTTTAATAATAAATTAGCAGACTTTACGCCAGTTCCAATTTAATCTGACTGGATTTAATCTTATACATTGATAATTTCTTTCGCGCCATCTACTACTTTATGGTAACCTTCCACATATTTGTCAATAACTGCTTTATCAAAATGCTTGAACCATGGCAGCATTATGACCGTTTCCTTTACTTTCTCCGTCACCGGCAATGTTCCCGGCCCCTGACGGACATCGCGTTGACCAAAGGCAAGCGCGGTCGGTTTCCCTTGATTGAAGATATCGGCATGGTGGAAATAATTATGCAGATGTAGTGGAGTGTTGGCTCCGCTTAAACAGTAAATGCCTTCCGCGATCATTGCCGCTGCAAACTTTGTCGCGTTCAAATCTTCTATTTTTTCCGCATTGTAGTGACAGAGCGGGAAATACCAGCCGCCCTTGGAGTTGCCTGAATCTCTGATCGGACGAATTACTTGCAAGCCGGGAATCTGATCGAGGCAATCGGCAAAATAATTCATCGCTTTGTCAATCTCGGCAATACGATCCGGATAGTATTTCAATTGCACCCTGCCCATCGCGGCGCAGGTCTGATTCATACGGTGTTTTACCGCCCCCATCGGCATACCTTTGAACGACGTCAGATCTTCCAGATGCACTTGCGCATCAACAGGATTAAAACGGCTGGGCGCCCCGGTGCGTTCATAATGACCGAACGCCACACATTGTTCAAACAACTGGCGGTTACTGGTGGTAATTATTCCGGCTTCCCCAATGGCAAATGCTTTGCCGGACATCAGGCTGGCTCCGGCGATATCGCCAATTGCGCCGCACATCTGCCTTTTATACATGGAACCTTGAGCATGAGAATTGTCTTCAATCACTTTCACTCCGTATGGGCGGACAATGCTCATGATAGCATCCATATCTGCGGGCATGGCTCCATAATGCACAACAATAATTGCTTTTGTGCGGGGCCCGATCCGGTGTTCAATATCTTTCGGATCGATACACAGCGTTGCCGGATCGACATCGGCGAAATTAACTGTAGCCCCCAGCGTAAGAGCTGATGCACAACTGGCCCAGTAGGTCATAGACGGGCAGATTACTTCGTCACCGGCTCCGACGCCGCACGCCCACATGGCGGCGGTTATCGCCGCAGTACCGTTGCAGCAGCCAAGTGCATAGGATGTTTTGTTCCAGCCGGCATATTCTTTTTCGAATTCTTTGGTAATATCGGTACCGCTCATAGTACCTTTTTTCAAGACTTCTGTTACCGCCGCAATATCCTCGCCGGTAACAATCGGCCAATGAAAAAGTTCTTCATTTACTTCAGAGATAGTTTTCTCCCCGCCTGATATCGCCAAATTACTCATTCTGAGATTCTCCATAAATAATCGTTCTGTTTCATAAAATCAATAGACTTTAAATTCCTATTTAAAAGCTATAGTTTCAAAACGCCGCGGCTCGTTAAATCCGGAGAATGGCAGATATGCCCATGTTCCGAATGATTTTGGTGGAACCTGTCTTGTTCTGCAGAAGTTTACATTCCATCTGTCGCCTGGTTTTATGGAAGTTATGCCAAGCGTCTCAAATGGAATAGCGATTTCAGCCTGCCATTTGTCCGCATGTCTTGTTACGGCAGTATGATATTTGCCATGCCACAAACCGTTATCACTCTTTATATCATAGATTACATTATTACTGTTTAGCGCGATATGAAAATATTGCTGATTCTGCTTTGTGTCGAGGAAAATTTCTATACAGTCATCTTTGAATATCTGTTCATTCCCGTTAACATTCTTAGCGACAATTTTTTGCATCTCCGGTTCATGGCACACGAACGAAATATAGAAATTCCTGTCATCGTATGTTACTTTGACTTCAGTGTCGGGAACAGCATCTTTCAGTTCTTTTCCGATGGCTTTCAAATTTGTTATTTTCCCGGCATTCTGCCAGCATGGATCATCCAGCAACCCATCAACTTCAGGCGCATTATCACAGCGCCGGATTGTGAAAGGATATTCATCACGGGCATTCTCGTATTTCAGAAGGAGTTGATATTTGTCTTTTAAAATATTGACACCTTTTTCCAGTGAATCATATATTTTCACGCCGCGTGAATCATTCAATGCATCTGCCGCCTGTTGTATTATGTTATTGCCGAAATCAATCCTTTCCTGCTTAGTGCCTTTGTCAGGGAATGGACATGATAAGGAGTCAAAACATAATTTGTTTACTTTGCTTACTGCTTCACAGCTTTTTATATTGCCGAAAAAACTGAGAATCTGTTTTTGCGCGGACCGCTTTATATCGTATGCAACCGGATTCCATGCGAAATCCGCACTGGAAACAAAGCTGACCATAGCACAATCTTCGGTTCTGGGCGGTAATACAAGATATAGCAGACCATCAGAATACTTATATTGCTCCGGGTATATGGACTGTTCTTTGTATTCGCCGAATGCGGGGATAATCACCGGAACTTTTTCAAATCTTTCAAAACGAGCCCATGTTCCCAGCAGCACAGGTTTTCTTTTTGCCAGCGAAAGATATTTTTCAATTGAAGTTTTATCTGTAAAGCCATTCTGGCACACAATAAAGGGAATATCTTCAGGCAAGGTGCTTAACTCATTAATATATTCAAGGCGCTCCGGCGTCCAATAATCTGTACCGTGATAATATGTTGTAAGAGTGCAGCGGAGAACGTATTTCTTATCTTTCTGTTTCAGATGATCATAGACTCGTTTTATTAGAGAAGCCTGGGCCTCGCCATAATTTCTGAATTTCTTTTTGTCTGATTCATTATACAAACAATCGCGCCCCTTATTGGATAAATCGTCGAAACATACGCTGAAATCCTCCATGCCCAATTCGCATAACGCATCAATTTTATCCAGGAGAAGCTTGATGTCTTCCTCGCTGGAAAATGTTATTGGCGGATTAACGAAATAGACAGGAGATATAAATGCTTCAAGTTTAACAAATCTGCTTTTACAATATGTTATAAAATCTTTAAGTTCTTTTTTTTCATTGTCAGTGAAAGGAGCTCTAAAGTTTTGCTGAATCTTATTATTCCCTAGTCCGCCAGCGTGGAATAAATTCATTTTATACGAATTCATTCGCTTGATTAAATCTACTTCCCCTTTTCTAACCGGTCCCCAGCATGCAGCGCTAGTATATAATCCCCTGTTTTTAAACAAAGGCCTGTCAATGATCCTGGCCTGATATATTTGTTTATTATCATTTGCAACTAATTGTTTTAATGTTTGAATACCGTAAGAAATCCCCTGGTCGGTATTTGCCGCAATGATTATCAGGTTTTGCCCGCCGGCATTATCAGCATTCAAGAAGTATCCTTCATCGCCCAGCTCACCCCACGGAACTTCCAGCCCCTGCTGCCGCAGGCAATTTTCCATATATGGGGATTTTATCCCGGCAATCAATAGATCGGCTTTATTATCAGTAATTTCATTTTCTCCGCCAATGAGCGCGGGTTTTCCGCCAGTAAGCGCAGTCAGTAATTCTTCAATATCACATAGATTGGTCGGATGTATTTTCTTGTCCGGTGCAAGAATGGATGCTTTCTTAAGTTTTAACAGCTTGCCGCTATATTTTTCCTGCCATGGTGTTGGCAGGACATATGGGGGCTTCACATCGAATGCAGAAATATTACTTTTATTATCAAACGAAATATGAATATTGTTAAAGCATGCAGTACCGGCACAGTGGACCATCATGCAAATAACACGAAAGTATGCCGCGTTTTCAGGTATCATAACGCTTTCATTAAAATTTTTCCATTCTAGATTCCCCGCAAGAGAATTAAATATGTTACAGGATTGCTTCTTTTTGTTGCCGGCGTCATAAAAATCTATTACCAGCCCGACACCCTGCCATGCTGTTTTATAAGGAAGTTTGATATCCTTTAATTTCACATTGAAAGATACGTTTAAATGATTTCCGAATACAGAATCATTGTTTTTATGAAGCGTCACATCCTGGAAACATTGTCCGCAACCTAATTTGCCGGAAATTTGTTTGACTTCCATTTTTAATGAATTTTTGCCGCCATAGGCCTCGTCCGTTGCGACTTTTGCGGTAAATTGTGCATGGTCACCGATGTAATTGCATATCCAGCCCAAGGGCAAATCATTGGGGTCTTTCTGTTCAAAGCTGCCATTGGGCAGAATGTTTACATCTGTTTCATTTGCCAGGAGTGGATTGCTTGAAAATCCCAGGATTATTACTGCCATAATCCATAATCTGCTGTTTTTCAATCCTTGAGCAAGTGAGATTAAAGTCTGCGAAGATTTCATTATTTGCATAATTTTATATTATCCCAATTATCGTTTGAACTGAAAGCATATTTATATTATATAGCAGCCGGAATTTGGATTTTACTGCGTCGAGTCGATCCCTATCGGCCACCAGTGTGCACTGCCATTCAAATATACCCGGTTAAGAGCGGCATGCCCGTCATAAAATAGAATATTCACCTGATTATTATGCTTGCTGAAGTTGATCAAAGTCGGATACATACTGTTATCCCAGAAGCTGCGAACTCTATCATCACATACAATGAAATCGGAATACGGGGCTGTTGCATAGGATGCATCCAGCATTGCGACGCGAATAGAAGGTTTTTTTATCTGATTGAGTTTTATCGCTTTCACATAGCTGTCATTATAACCTGAAAGTCGGATAAAGCGTACACTATTTGCCGGTAACCCCAAGGTACTCCATGAACAACCTGTCCCTGGCCA
>CAIMFA010000334.1 GCA_903840185.1 uncultured Lentisphaeria bacterium
GACTGATTCTCCTATTATGCTGTTCAGCGTTAAACATCCAATCGGCCAATCGGCAAAAAGAAATGACCGTGGATATTGGGGACGGAGTTTCTTTTGTCATGGTGCGAATCGAACCTGGAACGTTTACAATTGGAAGTTCGTCAGAAGAAAAAAACAGGCGGGAGATTGAAAATCAACAATTGATACGGATTAGCAAACCGTATTATATCGGAAAGTTCGAAGTCACGCAGGCAGTATGGAAACGGGTGATGACTGCGAAAATCACCAGTCCGCGCGCCAAAATAAACAGTTGCGGCCTCTACTGGGAAGAGGGAGATCCCCTTGACATCACCTGCAATGCCAGCCCTTCTAAATTCGCCGGGACTGAAAAGCCGGTTGACAGTGTAAGTTGGCGCCAGTGCAAAGAGTTTATCGCTAGGCTGAACTTGCTGATTGACGGTCCCGCTTTCCGTCTGCCTACCGAAGCCGAGTGGGAATATGCCGCCAGGGCTGAAACGAAAACGGCTTATTCTTTCGGGAATGACGATACTGGACTGAATGATTTTGCATGGTACAAAAAAAATAGTGACAAGCAAACTCATCCGTGTGGAACTAAAAAGCCTAACCACTGGGGGCTTTATGACATGTACGGAAATGTCTGGGAGTGGTGCGAGGATAAATTTACCAGCGAAGCATATCCGTTCTCCGACAAAGAAGAGATAGCTGATTTTTGCACTCGCGGCAGCGAGGGAGGTACTGCTTCTCAGGTAATCCGGGGTGGTTCTTTTGCGTTTAGCACCAGTTTTTGCCGTTCTGCCGCCAGGAGCGGCGGAGACCCGTGGCATGAAAATTCAGATATTGGACTGCGTCTGGTGAGAGACGCACGATGAGTTCCTATAAGGAAAAAACTGTTTAACCGAGAAATTAATGAAAGAAAGTTGAGCATGAAAGAAAAAGAATTGCTTGAAAGCGGATTGGTTGATGAACAATTTTTATCCGACTTACCCAATAGAAGGCAAAGAGCGGCCTGGGTGCTTAATGAATCCCTTGTCTCCGTTGGCGCATGGGAGCCGTTGTCCCATCGCCGTCGTCTGGGAACGACACAGGTGGACGATGAGAAATTCTACGCATACGAGCATAGCGAGCAGTTTGTAAAGGAGATTCTGGCAATTGGCGGCAACCTGCTCATCACCGCGTATGATAAGAACTACTATGTGGACGAGGAAGAATATGAACTTAAGAAACAGCTCGTCGCCCACTGTAAGAAGCACGGACTGCGTCTCGGTGTTTACATCAGGGCCGACAATATTCAAACCGAGGTGATGGCCGACCGGTTGAAGAACGAAGATTTGCTCGCTCGCAAAGCCGATGGACACAGTTTCTCATATGGCTCGCAGGAATGGCGCAAGGACATCTGTTTTCACAAGCCCGGGAACATCGAAGCGTTCAAGGCGTCCATTCATCGGGCAATCATCGATCTCGGCGTGGACATGCTGCACCTTGACGGCTTCGGAGTCGGTGGAACTGAAACGTATAATGCATGTCGCTGCGATGCCTGCCGCCGCGATTTCACGAAGTTCCTGATTCGTCGATGGGGTGACGACTCCAAGTCCTGCAAGCACCGTTTCGGACATACGCGGTTAGAGGGAATTGAGCCACCCGGATTTGCCTCTCTGCCTGCTGTTCCGACTGGTCGTATCACTGAGCCAGTGTGGCAGGAGTGGATCCGCTTCCGGTGTACATGGACAGCGCGAGTCACGCGGATCATCTCAGAATACGCATATGAGTTGAACCCCGATGTGGCGATTCTCGGCAATGCCGGCCTTGCTGTTCGCGAGAACTCGGCGTTACTGTGTGGTTACGAGCCGGAGACATACTGCCGGCATGTGGATATGATGTGCAACGAAGATGCGTTTGATGCTCACATTGGACCAGAAGGCGAAATCATTCAACGCGTGAGGCAGCACAAGATGGTGGCGAATGGCGGAGCATTCCTCTGGAATTACATGCATAACCCGGCGCGGCAGGAACGTCATCTGCGACTGCAGTTGTCACATGCCGCCGCCTTCAACCGTGGACGCACTACCGGTATTGGGTTTTCGTTTGCCTGTTACAATGATTTTCGTCTGGCCGGCGATATAAAGCGGAAATATGCAGACTGGATGAAGCAGCATTGGGAGCATTTCCAAAATCTCGAATCCATCAACGACGTGGCCGTCTGGCGCGAGTTGCGGGCAATGGCGTTCGCCGAACCGGTCACTTATGCGACTGCGATGCGGATCGAGCAACTGCTAATCGAAGACCGCACCCCCTTTCACATCGTGTTCGGCGACTGGTCGTCCGACACACAAATGTTAGTGCTTCCAAACCTCGCAATTCTTGATGATGCCCAGTGTGCGCGGCTCATACAATTCGTAGAGCGAGGCGGGAGTCTGCTCATTATTGGTCAGACCTCAATCCTGGACGGCTGGGGTCGCCGCCGCAACGACTTCGGCCTCCGGGCAATTTTGCCGCCACAAGTGAAAGCATCCGGGTTGGTATTTGTGCAGCATATCGCCGGGGCCAACGATCCGATCAAGCCGGGCTGTGAAACAATCGACGATAAGGAACAATGGACACGCCACCAGGCCGGAGCCGGACGGGTCATCCACATTCCGGAGCTGGTTGATCCCTCCACGCAGCCAAGCCTGTTCAATGTTGACCACACTTACAATTTCGGACTGGATCTGACTAATTGGCGGATACCGGAAAAATCCGATGAGACGCGCGAGGCGCTGGCATGGCTGCTGGATGGGAAACAGACCTTCACTGTTGAGTCTGAACGCGGAGTGATATCCAACTACTACTGCCAGCCGGAGAGCGGAAGCCGCTACGTTCACCTTGTCAATTTGAACGATCATGTTGTGGCGGACACGGTCATCAAATACAAACTGCCGGCAAATACAAAGGTCTATGATGTAAGCGTTATTTCCCCGGACGGAGATGAATTTCAGAAGATTGACTGGCGAATGTCAGAAGACCATCTCGTTATTTCCCTGGAAAGACTGGATGTTTACTCGGTGATAATCGTCAAGACGCAATAGGAAGTTTAAACCATGGCAAGCAAAGGACGTAACTTTTTCCACGCAATATCAGAGGAGAAGATACCGGGTCTGTCTGGAAAATCGTTTGCCTTCACAGGAAAAAATGAAAGGGAATTTTCAAAATGGCGTGAAGCTTTTCGTCATGTCCTCATGACAGAGCTGAAGTTTCCCCGAGAAAAAGTTCCCTTGCGTCCGGAAATTATTGAAAGTGCCTCCTTTAAGGATTATATAAGGGAAAAAGTTGTTTACGATCTGGAAGACGGGTTGTCCGCAGCCGCCTGGATATGCCGTCCGAAAAAGAAGACCTCTGCAAAATTACCGGCGGTTCTATGCTGCCATGGACACGGTCCCGGCAAAGACCCGTTGATTGGGCTTTATCGCGGGAAAGAGTGTCTGGAGTATCATAAAATGGCGGGCGTCAGACTTGCGAAAAAAGGGTTTGTGACATTGGTCCCCGACCGGAGGGGCTACGGTGAATGTTCAATGTTCGTGAACGGTTCCCCCGGCATGGATGATTTGAAAAAACTGGATGCCTTTTATCGGCGAAAAGGTTCGAGCCTGCTATCGCTTGACATCGCTGACGGCATCCGCGCAATTGATCTTTTAAATGAGCTGGGCATGTCAGATCCGGAGAAAACAGGCTGTCTGGGCGTTGAAAGCGGCGCCGCAGTGGCCGCCTGCCTCAGCGCAGTGGATGAGCGAGTAAAAGCGGTGTCCCTGACGAGTTTCATAAGCACTGACAGCGGGATGCCTGGCATTGCTTGTCAGGATAAGTTTTTTGCAGGGGTTGGAACTATTGATATCTGTTCATTGATTGCCCCCCGTCCGCTACTCCTGCAAATTCCCGTGGCGGATCCGGTCGTACCTTCCGAGAATGCGAGGAAAGCCATACCTTTTATAAAAAGGATTTACGCGCTTTTCCATGTCGATGAGAGGTGTGAAAGTTTTGAATTTGATGGCGTTCTGGAATTGGATTATCAATCAATGGAAGACTGGTTTGTGAAATGGAGTTAACATAGTGGAGAAAAACAAGAATCGCGTATTCACGGTCTCTGAATGGCGGGACCGGATGGTTGAACACTGTGAGCCAAAGCTTTCTTTCAGCGGCAGGACCCGTGACGATTACCGGAACTGGCGCAGGAGATTTAAGAAAGAATTCAGGAGGCTGTTAGGGTTGTTCCCTGATTCTGTTCCGCTGCAATCCGAAATCATCGAAAGGAAAGTTTTTCCAACCTATTTGCGGGAAAAAGTCGTTTTTGATTCGGAGCGTTTCATGTCGGTGCCGGCATGGGTTTGTTCCCCGATAAAATCCTCCGATACCGGAAAGCACCCCGCAGTCATCTGCTGCCATGGACACGGACATGGAAAAGACGCGCTTGGCGGAATCCTCTCAAATGGCAAGCCTGGAGTTGACTATCAAAAACGGTTGGCAGTCGAATTGGCGGAAAACGGCTACGTCGCTATCGCCCCCGACTGGAGGTGTTTCGGCGAAAGACGTGAGCCGCCGGAACACTTATCGCATCCGAGGGACTTGTGCGATCTTGCTCATATTACGGTCGAGTCTTTCGGGTATAACCTCCTGACTTTGGATATCTGGGACGGCATGAAGACAATCGACTACCTCGAAAGCCGCAATGACGTTGATCACTCCCGCATTGGTTGCGTAGGTTGTTCCTTGGGCGGGACCATATCCATGTTTTTAAGTGCCGCCGACCAGCGGATCTCCGCCGCCTGTGTTAGCGGCTACCTTATGGCGACAGGCAAATGTTCTTTTTCAGGAACGTGCGGTTCGCAGACGTTGCCTGGCCTTTTGGCATTGGGCGACAGGGCGGAAGTGGCGGGGCTGATTTGTCCGCGCCCATTGCTTATCCAGATTGGCGAATACGACTCAACTTTTCCCGCCTGTCACGCATTGAAAGAATACGAAAGACTTCAGCACATCTACCGGACTGCCGGAATAGACGACCGATTAGGGCTTGACCGGTTTGACGGGTGCCACGAGATTCATCTGGCACCGATACTTGAATGGTTTGACCGTTGGTTAACCGAAAGGCGGACGGATGACTAATTTTTATGAATCCAGCAAAAATGTTGCTGTTGCAATGGGATTGCATCTGTGCAGCAAGAAATAACAGATTGGCTTTAAGAAAAGGATAATATC
>CAIMFA010000335.1 GCA_903840185.1 uncultured Lentisphaeria bacterium
TCCATCACACCGCAAAACAACCATAGCCTAAATACACCGCTGCATTATCATTTTTTCCCCGCTTTTCCGGTCAATAACGTTTCGGATAAATCTTTTAATTTTGTTGCCGGACCTGTAAATGACCAGGTTGTACAGATATCAGTTATTTTAGCACAAATACCAGGCATAATTGCAGTAGAATGGTATTCCATTTCACCGAACCCGCCATAAGTGCCATCGTCGATATAAACTTGCTGGACGGAACCTGGCTGTTGTGAATTGCTGAATGGTACGTCAAAATACTCATCCGCGAAACCGACGTTGAAACGACGAACTACCATAAACGGCTGCGGCGCAGTAAGATTAAGATACAACATCAGCCCGCTGCAATGCTCGGCATGAATGCCGAACTTGTAACCGTCAGCTAAGACTGGAATAGCTGCACAAATGTGATCGCCTCCGTGTCGGTATTGCTGTCTGCCGAAAAAACTGGCAGGAATGGACCGGTTACGAACCGGAACGACAATATTTCCGCCGCCAGGAACTTGCAGCAGATTCCAGATTGCCGGCCGGACTGCTGGAGAAAAGATTCCCAGTGCGGATAACGTGCATTTCAGTTCGTAACCGGCGGATGAAACTTCCGGGGGTAGCGGAAAATCCGGGATGTCCAGTTCGGTAATACGCTTGTTCAGCAACAACCCGGTTTTGCAGTCACTCCGGAAAAAATTTACCATCAATGTCGTTTCCAATTCCACCATATTTTTGTGGTAAAACAAAACCTGATAATTGGCCGGATCAATGCAGGCAGGAACCTGATAAGATTCCCGCGGACTGGCAAGGTCTGGAATAAACAGTTCGATTTCAGGAGAAATCCAAGTGCGGTCGCCACCTAGATTTGTCCATTTGCCGCTGGTCAGCAAGTCACTTGCGGAAACCGTGGCGTTAAGTGCGGGATTGATCCAGAAAACATTCAAGTCTTCCTGCGGATAAAGTCCCATAACCCTGCCACTGAAAGGCAGAATACAGATTTTATTCAGCAGTAAAGGAGATTTTCCCAATTCCGCCAGCGTTTTGATATAATTTCCCATAATCATTTTTCTACGTCAATCAGCCATTTAATCCTGATGTCATTTTTGTCCTTCATGTCAGCAAACCCCCGCTGAATATCGGTAAATTTATATCGTCCGCTGATCAGCGGCTCCGGGTTCAAAGCCCCGGAGGCCATCAGGGCGATCACCGGCTGATACATTCCGGTACTGCCGGACGCTCCACGCAAACTGATATTGCCGAAAACCAGTTTGTCGATATCCAGTCCGTCAATGGTTCGATCATAAAAGGCGACGGCTGAGATAGAACCGCCGGAACGAACCATGCTCATGGATTGCAGGAGAAGATCTGTAGCGCCTGAAGTCTCGATAATCCGGTCTACTTTGCCGTTGGTGGTGTGATCGGCGATGACTTCAGCGACGGACTCACAAGTAGTATTGATCGCCACGTCAGCCCCGAAATTCAACGCCAGCTTCAATTTAGCATCCTTGCGTCCAGAGATAAATACCCTGGCCGCACCGGAAAGTTTGGCGAGTTTTGCAGCAAGCAGTCCCAGCGGTCCGGAACCATGAACCAGAACGATATCGCCGATTTGAACTCCGGCACCTTTTACCGCATAAAGAGATGTTGCCGCCGGTTCGACAAACGCCCCGGCATCGAAGCTGACATTATCCGGCAGATGAAACAAATGACGTTCCGGCATGACGATATACTCAGCGAATGCGCCGTCCCAGGTATTAATCGTGCCGACGCACCTTACTTTTTCACAACTCAAATAATCGCCCAGCAGGCACGATATGCAATTGCCGCAGGAAACACAAGTATCACCGACCACCCGGTCCCCAGCTTTAAACCCGGTAACTTCAGTTCCTACGTCCGTAACAACTCCGGACCACTCGTGTCCGGGTGTCATCGGGAATTTGACGCCGCCGTTTTTAACAAAAGAGAATTCTCCAGTATAGATCGAATAGTCGGTGCCGCATATTCCTGCGCATTTAACTTTGCACAGAATATCCTTGGCGCCATGTCTCGGTACTGGCACATCGACTATCCTCAAATCATTCGGACCGAAAATCCGGGCCGCTTTCATTGTTGTATTCATAATAAATCACACTCCTTTATTAACCACTGCCGGGTTAACGATATGCTGTGGTAATTTGCCGCTGAAAATATCGGCCACCGCTTGAGCCGATCGTGCGTGGATTTCGTCCAGCGCCTCACGCGAATTGGCGGCAACGTGTGGCGTCAACTGCACGTTTTCCAGTCCGAATAACGGATGATCGCAGGAAAATCCTTCCGGGCCGAAAACATTAATCTCACCAAACACGTCAAGTCCGGCATAAGCGATAACGCGGGTCTTCAGCGCTTCAACCAGATCTTTTTCATTGACCAGTTCGCCGCGGCCGGTGTTGATTAGAACTGCGTCGCTTTTCATTTTCCGGAACTCCGGCATCGCCAGCATGCCGCGGGTGACTGGCAGTAGCGGACACAGCAGGCAAAGGTAATCGGATCCGGCGAGAATAATATCCTTGTTAACTATAATAACGCCCAGTTCCGCAGCTTGTTCAGCCGTTACACCTGGATCGCAGACGAGAATGCGCAGACCAAACGCTACGGCCCTGACCGCCACCGCCCGGCCGATGAGACCAAAACCGATGATCCCCAGCGTTTGCGTCGACAAACGCCGGATATTGTCCGTATCGAACGGACGATGCCCTGAACGCATGCTTTTTTCATAAAATTTAAGTTTTCTGGCGGCCGACAGCAACAATGCCATAGTATGGTCAGCCACCTCAGCAGTCAAGGCATCCGGAACATTGGCGACAATGATGCCTTGCGCAGTCGCCTGTTCCACGTCAACCTTATCACAGCCTGTACCCATCCGTGAAATAATCCGGCATTTCGCAAGTTTCTTGATTACATCAGTTTTCAGATACGCAGAAGCAATCATTACCGCATCAATTTGTCCAAGGCAAACACATTCTTCCGCCTGCTCGACTTGGATAATTTCCGCATTAACCGCCGCGAGAATCCGCCGTTCCTCCGGCTTTAGCGGAAAAGTGCCGGCGTTGACGCGAAGAACTTTGGGACTAATGGAAGTCATGTTAAGCTTCTCCAGATGGTTACGGAAGTTCCGGCAGGTTCTGCTTGGCTTCCTGGATCAATTTGATATAACGTGCCACTTGGACGGTAATCCAGCCAAGGCCTTCTTCCGCGATCTTCTCCGGGTTCATAAATGTTCGTGCTCCAGACACCGCGCATGCGCCGCAGCGGATGAATTCGGCGGCGTTGTCCAGCGATATTCCCCCGGATGGAATCAGGTTGATTTGCGGGAACACCATGCGTAAATTAGTCATATATTGGGGGCCGCCCAGCTGCGCTGGAAATACCTTGACCATAGTCGCGCCCGCTTCAATGGCAGTGAGACATTCAGTGGCAGTGAACGCTCCGGAATAAACTGGCACGCCATAACGATTGGCCGTGGCTATCACCTCGGTATTGACCGCTGGAGATACGATCAGGCTGCCGCCGTGCAGAATCACTTCACGCGCGGTGGACGGATCAAGAACAGTGCCAGCAGCCACAAAAAGTCTATTCTTGAATTCCGAAGAAATTGCTTCGATCGCTTCAAGTACTCCGGGAGTCGTCATCGTCACTTCAATCACCCGCGCTCCGCCATCATACATGGCCTGTGCGTAGGCCAGAAAATCGCACCTGGCGTGGAGTTTTATGCAGGGCAGCACGCCGGTGGCTTTAGTCTGTTCGATTACGGTTTCCTTTAAATTTTTATCGCTTCTCATTCTCATTTACCTCTATAATTAACGTTTTAGACTTAGTTCTATGCTGCCGTTCATAATGCTTTCCGCATCAGGACGTGAAAAACTGATGATATCACCTTCAACCGTATGTGCCAGCGCACATACCGCATTGCCCAGGTCCAGGCCGTATTGTATGCCTTTAGACAAGTAACCGCATAATAATCCGGAGAACCATGCATCACCAGTCCCATAGCGATCAACAATATCAAATTCACGGTCAGTCCCATAATAAATTTTCCCATCAGACAAAGCTTTGCTTTGCCATCCGCCTCTTTGCAGGCCATCCATCATACGGCTGGTGAAGCAGACCTCTTTACAGCCGAAATCATCATGATATCGATGCATCAGTTCTTCATCGCTGCCACGATAGCCAAACACCAGTTCCGACACGTTCCGGTTGATCACTAAAATATCTATGTCCGGCAGGATTTCCGACCACACTGACCGGGCGGTTTCCGGGTTCCAGAGATGCTCCCGGTAGTTTAGGTCGAATCCGGTAAGGCAGCCGTTACTGCGTCCGGCGGCAATGAACGCCATCGTGCTTTCCCGGCAGGATGCGCTTAATCCCGGAAAAATGCCGTCAGTATAAAGACATGAAGTCTGAGCTGCCAGTTTTTCCCAGTCGAAATCGCAGGTGCTGACCGTGCTGGCGGCGCTGCCGGCACGGTCGTAAATCGCCTTTGGCGCACGCGGTGCAACGCTGAACTCCACATAGGTAGCGCCCATTTTAGCGCCGGTAATCAATTTAATGTGCGACGCATCCACGCCGTATGCCCGGCAGTTATCCAGCACCAGCTCACCCAACGGGGAATCCGGCAGTTTCGTCAAAAATGCGGTATTCATCCCAAGCCTGGCGCAATTTGCCGCCACATTCAATTGCGATCCGACGATGCGGACATCAAACGAATCGGCAACCCGGATTTGCCGGAAACCTGGCGGCGACAATCGCAGCAGGGGTTCCCCCAGTGAAATCAAATCATATTTTCGTTCCATTTCAGTTTACTCCTTCCCGTATTTATAAAGATACCGGTAGCGTTCTTCAGTTACTTGATCTTCCGGAATCGGTTTGATATCGCTGCCGGCATTGATTTGGATCATAGCGGCTTTTTCCAGCACCAGGGTGGCAGTTAAAGCTTCCTGCAGCGAACTGCCGCCGACCACCACTCCGTGATTGGCCAGCAGTACTGCCATCGCTGTTTGACCGATGACTTTGCAGGCGGCTTCGGCCAAATCCTGATGGCGTCCGCCTGGAACATAAGCGGTGCAATTTACCGCAGCGCCGATAATCTGAGCCATGTCTTCCACAAAAACCGGCAACGCCCGGTGTGCGCAGGCCAGCGCCGATGCATAAGGCGCGTGTGAATGGACCAGTACCGCAATATCAGGGCGATAGTTGAGAAGTGCCCCGTGAAGTGCGGTCTCGGATGAAGGAAGCCGGTCCCCGGACAACTTGCGACCGTCGTCCAGTGCCACCGCCACCATGTCTTCCGGCCGCATCGCGGCATAATCCATCCGTGACGGCGTAATCAGCATGCAGTTCCTCAGTCGCACAGAAATATTGCCCCAGGTTGCGATGCAAAGTCCAAGTTTATTGAGTTTTAAGCAGATATCAATAATCTCCTGCCGCAACTCTGTCGTGTCGTCAAAACAATTATTCATTATATATCTCATCCTGTTTAAGGGTTTTCATTTCCTTGATCCCGTATTCTTCGGAATAAATCAGCAGTTCTCCAGGCGCCATCACTATGGGAGTAATTGCCTCCGGCAATGTTTTTCTGGCATATTCCAGAAACGAGCCTGGATCACCGCCGTGTTCTATAAACATTCCGAAATGGCTGGCTATTAACACCTGCGGTTTAATCAGCGCTCCAAGGCGTACGGCGTTTTCATGTCCGGGATTGCCGAAGGCAGGATTGACCGGCACGATCATGATATCCACGTTAATTTCACCCAGCGAATTCATGATTTTACCGGGACAATAGCAGGTGTCGCCAGTATCGTAAACTGTAATGCCGTCTATCGTTATCAGAAAGCCGACCGCCTCCGGGGCCAGTTCGCCGTGATCGGCGTAAACTGCCCGGAATTCAATATCGTCAACGGTCAGGCTTTCGCCAGCAGCCAGGACTGTAATGCGGCCGCTGGCAATTCCATGCCGCCGGTAAACCGGCAGACAATCCGTTGAGCCGGTGAAGCGGGTTTCCGGCTTCAGCTTCGCACATTCCAGTAGATCCGGATCAAGATGATCGGCATGCGAATGGGTGGAAACCAGCCAGTCTGTCTGTAATTCGTCCGGCATCATAAGCGCTGGCACCATCCGTTTGAAGTTGAACATCCGTTCGCAACAGTCGCTCAGGTACGGATCGATGCAGACGGTTTTACCTTTTGCTGTTTTAAAATAAAATCCCGCCTGTGCCAAATAAAATACAGCTAACTCGCCCTCCGCAGGGCGGGCTGCCGAAATATGCTCCGTTAGTTTCATCACTCCTCCAATGCTTTTCGTACTGCGGCACAGCACTTCGCCGCACCGCTCCACAGCAGGCAGATATCCGCCGCTGCCCAGAACATCTTCATGCCGTGTCCCGCCCAGTATTTCACCACGTCCGGATCACCGGCGGCAATGCCCGGCATAACATTATGTTTGTTACAGCATTTGATGACTTCCTTTACCGCGTTACGGTAGGTGTCGCTTGTAAACTGGCCGGGTATGCCCATGCCGGTGGAAAGATCATCGTTGCCTACAACCGCCACATCAATACCCGGCACGGAAAGAATATCGTCCAAGTTCTCAAGCGCCTCTTTCGTCTCGATTTGAATGCCGACCATCGTTGTCTTGTTCAAGGTTTCCACCATTTCCGCCACCGAACTCCAGCCCGTATACTTTCCAGCCGGACAGGTCGAGGCTCCGACGCCGCGTTTGCCCGCCGGGGGATATTTCACTGTTTCAATAATCTTTTCCACATCGGCACGGATGCGGATACGCGGCACGAAAATTCCGTCCGGCATCTGATCAAGCGTCCGGTTGAGTTCGGCGTATGTATTGTCAGCAACGCGCACAACACACGGTAATCCGAGCGCCCGTGAAATCCGGATATGCTCCTGAATGGTTTCGCTGTTCAACGCGGTATGCTCCCGGTCGATCATGACAAAATCGAATCCAGCCTCCTGATATGCCTCAATAACCGCTCCGCTTCGACTGTCCATGACGCATCCGCCGACCAGGAATTCCCGACCGGCAATCCGCTGTTTCAATTTTCCATTACCGTACTGCATAGCAGAATTACCTGATTTGAAAGTTTATTAAGGGAAACGTTTCCCTTGTATTATTATAATATATGACATCATAAAAAGCAATGTTATAAATTCAGAAAGCCTTCAGATTATTGCGCAAAGCAATTACCGGCGGAACCAGCACAGGTGCGGAGACGTCCCGTCCTTCGCACAGGTGCGCATAAATCAATTCGACGATCTTCTCGCCTTCGCTAACGCAGTCCTGATACAACGCCGCTTTAATTACGCCATCACGGAGATAACAACGGATATCACCGTAAAGGTCGGTAGCAACAATCGATAGTTTGTGATGCCAGTTCAATTCAACAATTCGTCTGCACATTGACGGCGAATTTGCAGTTGTGGCATAGATACCGCACAAATCCGGATGTTCAGCCAACACCAGGTCGACTAGTTCCGCAGCCAGTTCCTGTTTGTCAAAATGCTCGTATATATCCGCTATTTTTAGTCGGAACTTCCGGGCCTCCCTGATAAAACCCTTGACTTTATCCTCGCAATCCTGATAATTTCTGCTACCGGTCATAATTGCCACTTTGCCACCATCCGGCAACATGAACCCGAGCAATTCCGCTGCCAGACTTCCAGCCATAGCACCATCGCTCCGGACGCAGGTCAGTCGTTGTTTTTCCCATTGATCAGTACCGAGAAACGCAAAAGGGATATTATGTTCCGAAAGAAATACGGACTGCTCTTTGTCGAGCAGCACATGATTGCAAACCAGCGCATTGACTCCATCCTGAACCACCTGAATCAGCGCGGCGCCGATTTCATCCCGGCAATCACGGGAGGAAGTATAATAATACTTGCCATGAACGTTATAATCCCGCAAACGTTTGAGAGCCATGTCAATCCCTTTGCGGAAGTCGTCGTTGACGATCTGCCATTCGCGTGTACACAGGATGCCGATCAGCAACGGGTTGCGAGCCATACTTTGAGCCACCCTGTTCACATGGTAGTTCATTTTTTTTGCCGCAGCCAGAACCTTCTCACGGGTAGCCTCGCCGACGCCTTTTTTCCCATAGAGCGCCTTATTGACGGTATGCATCGAAACATCAAGTTTCGCCGCAATATCCGCAATCGTTGTTCTTTTTATACTCATTTCTGCTCCGCCGTTTGCTACTTATATATAACCGTCTTAATATAATGTCATTTTATTTATTTTCTGCGGTATGACATTCATCTTTCGCAATTATTTTTCATCATTCCGGGACATGCTCCAATATATTCCTGAATCATGAACACTGCCCGGGCATCATGAAGCAATAATGAAAATACCTTGTCTTTAATCCAGCCATTGGGAAACAGCGGCGGCCCGTTATTATTCAATTTTGATTTTCCATGATCAAAACATCTATGTCCAATGGTAAATATTTCACTAAATCATTACCTCAATATAATCTGTCGCGACAGAGTTCTAAAAAATCCGTTTTTTTTCAGTACAGCCAAGAATGGAGCCCCGCAAATTTACATTCATTCCAAGAAAAGACTTTATCGCTATTTTACCTCTTTATTGACAAAACATTGATTTTCATGCCTCCCAAACCCGGAATCCTAGAATTTGCCTGCCGAGAACAACATTACAGCCACGAGCAATAATACCAATGCTATTTTCATCTGTTTGATGGTTCCGGCAGGCGCTCCACGCCACTCGCCGCTAAATGCCCCGACAGCCTGCGAACTGGCCGCTTGGATCGTTTGATAGACCCCGAAACCGATTGACGCGCCAAGCGCGCCCATCAACGGCATTCCGAATCCGAACGAAACTATGAATCCCAGAAATATTACACCCATCAGTATGCTGAGCATCATTTCTTCAGGAGAAGACAGAAACACTCCCCAATTTTTATTCCGGCATAAACGCCAGACGATATAGCACAGATTAACCAGAACTCCGCCGGGCAGCGCAAATGTCCAGACGCCGACCAGCATGCCCATGGGGCTGGCACCGCTTGCTCGAAGTGCGTCGTTGACCGGGCCCTGGCTGTAAACGAAAGCGAAACTGAGCCCGACCTGGAGTATACCCGCCATTACCGCCATGACAAAACCGGTTTTGAAGCTGGCGGTATTGCTTTCAGTTTTTTCTATTTTCTCTCTGCCGAACCCGGCCCATGTGATTAAGGCAAGCGCCGCCAGCATGACGATAATACCGGGAACAATAAACATGCCAGCCCGTGAAAACAAACTCGGGGCGCCGGCAAATATCCCCGATCCGCGAAACACCATCGGAATCAGCACCCCGATCGGCAGCCCCACTCCGGTAAGCAACCCTATTGTGAGGCTGATCCCTATCCGCACCAGGCAGAGTCCAACCAGCACGTTGGCCACGCCCCACGCCAGTGAAAACAGGTTTGCATTGATCAGTACCGTCGCCGGAATTCCGGCCAATACCGTTTTGATGTTCACAGTAAATACCATGATCGACCACGGCAGCAGCAACATTCCGGTTATGACTGAAATCAATGCCCAATGTTCATAACGGAAACGGTGCATCAGTTTGATTGGTGCAGCACTGCCGCCCGACAAAATACCTGCCAGAATTACCAGTAGCAGTCCGAAGACAAAGTTCGACATTTCACTTCCTAATTTTTCGTTTTTAATATATTAAAGAACAACAGCCGTCAGTAATTTTCACCGCCCCCATGGGGTTATCAGGTCAGTCCAGCAGACTCTCGCTCTTTTTACATACAATGATATACACGACAATGTAATCTCGACCGGTGCCTGATTGTTTGATCCGGATTGCGCATTATAAAAATATCCATCTTCCAATGGTAAATATGTCAGGATAACAATGTATTAAATTTCCAGCTGTATGATTTTTAGCTCAGCGGGTTTAAATTTTTCTTTCCTGACTACTTTACCGTTGCACAATATTCTGCATTCTACTTTTTCATCTGACGGGTTGAAAATATGAAATTCCATACTGCCGTCAATGTTTCGTTTATGAGCTGAAACGCTTAAAAACGATGGCGTTATCTCCCATTTATCCCTTTTAAAATTTTTACCGTCACTGGCAGCGGTTATTTCAAGATGCTCCGCCGTCCAAAGACGTTGTTTAGCTAAAGACATCAATTCGGCATTTGACTTTTTTTCGTCAAACATCCAGAACGTTCTTTCAAAATAACCGGTGTCGGCATAGCCTTCATCACCATGAGGCGCAAACGGTTCATGTTCGGCATATACCACCGGACGGCAGATGGTTAAACGTAATTCTCCGCATCCAATCGAATCATAACTATGCAGCGCATGAGTTAAAAATCCGACTGCTTTATTTCCATGGCTCATCGCAACCCAATCAATAAACGGTTGTTCACAATCATCATGAGGACGTTCAATAATTGCGGATGCTTGCCCTGAAACGACTTTGCCAACTTTAAAACCGGTATTCATGCCCAGTTTCAGCGTTTCATCTTTTTCATTCCAATTGCCATGAACGACAGCTTCGATTTGACCAATGCCGCGATAAGCAAAAAGATCCAGCTTGAGTTCAGAGTTTTTCCAGGAGCAGATAAGCCGAAGCCTGCTTACAACCGGACCATTCTCCATTTCTTCAATCTTGATATCTTTGATGAAACCAGTTGTCCCGCCAAGCGCACGCGCTCCGTGCGCCCATGTATCATAAGTGTCTTTCAGCACACAAAATCTTATTTTCTTCAACAGCTTCTTCTGCCGTGCAAAACCAATTGACACCCATTTGCGCCTGCTGCAGCCGTATGCGTATGCTTTGGCTTCGGAAGCAGCAAGCTGATCAACAATCACGGCTCTCCCCCACGCCGAATTCGGGCCGAAAGAAGTTGCCGCCCGTATCCATTGGAGCGGTATTTCATTGCCGTCGCCGTCAACCAGACAGTTGAATATCTCGCCATGGTTGTTAGGATCATTAAAGCCATCGAACCTGGAGACGGCCATCGACGGCTGCGGCAGCGGATTCCACATCAGGACTCCGCCTTCAGTCAAAAAGTCTGTTTTTATGGTTGACGCTATTCTCGACAACGATTCTTCAATAATATCTACCGCGGCTTTATTGACCATGCCATTCAGATCGCGTATCTCATTTTTATATGAGGCCATGGTCGAAGTGCCGGGATAGACATCGTGAAAGTAATTAAATAGCAGTTCCTCCCATGCGTCATAAAGTTTTCTGACTGATTTCCTGGAATCGGCAAACTTGTTTTCCAGAACTATTTTTTCCGCTTTGTAAAGATTTTTTTCGGAATCAGCCATCCATTGTTTGATATCGCCCACGCTGGAATAACAACCAGGCGCATGGTGAGTGTGTTCTCCTGTTACAATGGGAAGATCTTCTTTTTCGATTATCTTAAAATAATCTTCAAGCGTGGAAAAATGTATGTCATACTCTTCGCCCAGCTTTAACAGCCATTGCAGTTGATTTTCGTAAAAACCGCCGCCATGATCGCCTATGCCGAAAAAGAAAGTCTGGTGCTTTTGTCCTTTTTCCACTACCGGCTTAAACCAGTCGGCCAGGCCTTTCATATCCTTCCATCCCGGCAGGGTGCAATAGGCCTGAAGAATGCGAAAACTCACAATATCCCCGGAATTATCATCGCACCGCCAGCGGAACATATCCGGCATGTTTTTCTCATGCGTCATCGGACGCATCCAGGTATAATAGTCAAATCCGGTAGCTTTGAGGATTTTCGGCAATCCGGCATTTTGACCGAAACTATCCACACTGTAGGCAATTTTGATGTCTCTGCCGAATTTCTCTTTGAAATAGGCTTTACCGTGTTCAGCCTGACGGATCAAACTTTCACCCGGGGTTATAATCGTATCGGACTGTTCAACCCAGCCGCCGACCAGCTCCCAGCGGTTTTCATCGACAAGCTTCCGGATTTCTTTGAATAACTTCGGATCGGATTTTTCGATCCACTGATAACAAACGCTTGACGAGCGGCTGAATTTCAAAAAAGGATACTTTTTCATCATTTTTACGACTGAACGACATGTGTTCAGCCAGGTCGAACGCCCTTCACGCAAACGCCAGACCCAGATCGGATCCATGTGTGAATTGCCAATAATATAAATTTTCTTATCACTCATTATAGAATATCTTTGGTTTCGTTATTTTTTTGTAGAAATACCAGTGTGCTTGAATGAGGTTGCAGCATCGTGATTTCCACTCCTGTTTTCATTAAATCGCGACCGCTTCTTTCAACAATTCTTCCGGTATCCGCATCGGTTAATGAATAAACCGCACTTTCATCAAGCCCTTTAAGCTTAAAAATACCGGAAGTCATATTATCTTCATCTCTGCGGAACATTACAAACATCCCCTCGCTCTTGTCGGTAAGCAGATATTCCCAGCCAACCCAGCGCGCCGTCAGGTTCGGAGAAAACGATTTTTCCAGGTTCCTCGCGGCGCGGCCAATCCGCTAAAAAAGTCCGGCTGTCTACACCGCCGTAGTTAAACCGTATAGGAAAATCCCCCGCATCGTCAGTGCATACTTCAATAATCTCCCCGTTATTCGCGGTTGCTTTTAAATTTGACCAGAGTCCGCCGGCCAGAAAATAAAATCCATGATGCTCCGCCGAAACAGATAACTTTATCATACGGGTGCCAGCCGGCAGCGGAAGTTCAAATTCAGCCGCAGTCAATATATTGCGCCGCAGTTCGACCTGCCAGAGCATCTTTCCGGCAGCTTCAATCGTGCAGAGCAACGGAGCCGGAAATTCAAATTCAGCCGGATAGCTTATCATTCCGCGGAAATGTGTTCCGGCCTGCGGCAGAAGCAGTTCCAGAACTCCGTTGGCCGGTACTTTCCACTATTTATCCTTAAACGTTATGCCGCCATGATCCAAATTCCGCCCCCTTGTTTGAGGCGGGGATTTCAATGATTTAATTAAATTCATAATCTTCTTTGTCCTCATATATTTATTTTGATAAATTATTCCAGAAATTTAACTTTCCGCTGTCCGGAACTAATTTTGATAATTCCGCTTTTGCCGCTTTACGCATCCATTCACGCTGATAGAGGCGTAAAGGACCATCTTCACCAAAGAATACTTCCACATTTTTCTTGTCAAAATCTGAATAGCCTGTTTTGTATTGACGCCCGGCAGGCTTCATTTCTACAACAGTAGCGCCTTTCCAGGTCACATCATAGCGATATTGACGACACTCGGAATTCCCGATAGATTCCGTTGTGTGGTATTCAATTAAGTCATACATGTATTCAAGCATACTATTGGCCGGAAGTTCATCAAAATACATGTAGTTGCCGCGTATTAACGCCGGTTTAATCTCCTGCCCGTTAAGTTTTACCTTCCATTCCGCCCTCGTTCTTTTGATAAAATCAGGAATGCGGATTTTTACTTTACAGGCAGCTTTAAGCATTATCTGAGTGCGTCCTTCCCAGGGCTGGAAGCAGCGAATCTCCGCCTGGGGCAATAATTTATCCAAATGCAGATTTACAGTCAATGTATTGTTGTCAAACCGCGCCTGATTGCACCATGCGATAAAAAATGCATGTGTCCCTGAACCGCCGCAGCAATTCTGAAAAGCCCTGACCCGGTTTACTAAATGAGGAACTTGTTGTCCCCAATGTGCATTCAAGGTTTCTTTTGCCGCCAGAAAATGAGTCGGGGAACTCCAGCCGGCGTACGCGCCAACCAGTCTGTCGCCTAAATCTTTAGTTGTCTCATATTCCGAATCAGCTTTATTTTCGCCCTTGATCCATCCGCCGTTATATTGACTTTCGATCAGATGATTTCTGACAATACGCTCAATATTGTCAAAATATTCCGGATGCCCGTGGTTGGCTAAGGTGACTGCTGTTCCGAGATAATCCATAATAGTGCAGGTTTCACACCCGATTATATCGTCATTGCGACCGGTGCCTTCAAGTATAAAACCGAAACTGGTAGTTGCTGCTTCCACAACGTAGCGATAAATTGCATCAACCCGGCTGAACATTACGGCGTCATTTATATATAACGCATAGTCTGCAATTCCGCTCAAAACACGTAAATTGCCATGCATGTGTCCGCCGTGACGGAAATTATTATCTTCCGAAAAAGCCTCATGTGAATTCATTATATTGCCGGAAACCAGGCCGGCAAGCGTTAATGCGTCTTTACAATTCAAATGTCTTGCTGCAACCATAAAGCCTTTGATTCCGAAGCCCATTCCGAAACCGAAATTTTCCATTTTTTCATAATAGCGTTTTAATAAACTTGCCGCCATATCAAAAACCATTTTTTTTGATTCTTCAGTCCCGTCTTCGATCGCGGCAGTAGTCAGGGAATAAAATGTCAGCATTGCATCGCCTAAATAAGCCACATTCCGGGAATATACTGTAGCCGGGCGATACAGCATCCCGTCAGGAGCAATATATGTTTTGATCTTTGCGCGCCAGCGGTCTTCATTAGTACATTTTTTGCCGGTCATCAAACGGCCCATGATAGCCGCTTGAAACTGACGCGTCATTACATCGCCCCAGTCCGGCCAGTCATGCGCCGCCGCTGACGGATTTCCCCAGAAAATATTAAAATATGGAATACCTTCGGCATCGACCAATCGATCTAAATAATTATAGTTCCGTGCAGGGTAGACGGATAATTCAATAGTAACCGGCTGTTTTGTTTTCATTTTCATCTCCTTTATTGTTTTATAATTTATTAACTAATACATCGTAATAATTCCGGCAGCTTGTAATTGTGCAAGACTGTCGGTAATTATAACGATAACTATTATTTCTGTGTTACTGCCGATATAGCGCTAGACTATCTACAGGTATTGCTTTTTCCCCGATTGCATAATCAGGTTGCAAGTTCCTCCCCGGAAGCAAGCTCCTCTGCTTCTGCTTTGGCTGAGAAATCCGGCACCGCCGCGACATAATTTTCATCGCCGCCCAGTTCCTTCCAGCTCTTGTATAATTTATGCATAAAATACAACATCAGCAGAAAGAAGAAGAGCTGCCATACCGGTATAAACGCATATGCTCTTTCTTTGCCGACCCATCTGCCCAGCACATCGATAAATATCCCGGCGAGTGTGCCGTTGACGATCAACGATATGGAGCGCCACATGGCGTTGGCGGAACAGAACTGGCCGTAATGCGAGCGCGGAAAAAGCCGCATGAACATCGGCGGATCAAGCACGCCGATCAACGCGCCGATCGGCGCGTTCAGCGCGACGGCGTACAGCATGCACAGATAATAGGAGGTCTGCGGCGACGGCTTGAAGAATATCCAGGTCATTCCAGCCGGTATTGCCAGCACGATCTGGAGTATCAGTCCGAGCAGTACAATACGCACCGGATGGTAGCGGTCGGCCAGCCAGCCGGAGATAATAATCATTATTCCGGTAACGATGCAGGAGGTTCCGGCGATCTCGCCTATGCTCTTTACATCAAGCCCGATAGACAAGGAGAAGAGCAATGCGAATGGTCCTGCCGCCCATGTTCCGGCGAAAGCCATACCCACCAGAAAAATATAGATATAATGCGGTCTGGAATGGCATTCCTTGCCGAAAGTGACAATCGCCGCCATAAGCCCGGATTTGTTTCCCGCATTGGGCGACGGCGGCGGATATTCTCCTTCCTTAACTCTCAGACACATCAACCCGAAGCCGGCGAAATACAGGATGGCCGCCCCGATGAAGATTGCGGACGCGTGGCTCTCCGCATAACGGAAGACAAAGAAATTATACAGAGACGCCGCAAGCATCGAGACGATTCTGAACCACGACATGAAACGCGCCAGCAGTTTTTCCGGCACGACGTCGTTGAACAGATACCAGAA
>CAIMFA010000336.1 GCA_903840185.1 uncultured Lentisphaeria bacterium
AATATTATCCGCAGTTTTCAGCCAGATGATGAAAGCGCTTAACGGGTCGTCGGTATTGCGCAATAAATTGATATTGTCGGAAAACATGGCGATCGGAAAAAGCGCAACATTAGAGAATGCGGGAAGAATGATTAACGCGGCAGTAGGCTTTAATTTACTGCTGGCAGGTTCAAGTTCGCCAAGCGTCCGGGCGATTACGCCTGCCGGGTAACCGTCTCCCGATGAATCATTACCCACCGGAACTTTATTGTTGACAACAGTATTGTTTATAGTCCGGATCGGGGACGGATTCGTAGAGCCTTGCAGTGAGGCTTGCGCCTGAGAAGCTGTCGGCGCACTCATTTTTGATTCGAAAGTATTGACCAGGTTAATAGTCTGGCTGCATTCCGCATAAGCCACCGCGCCGTCATATTTTACTGAATCTTTGATATCGCCGCTCAGATAGCCGCCTTGCGATCGGTTCCAATAACTGCTGATATCGTCCATTCTGGACGAACCCCAGTTGCTGTCATAAATACACCAGGTGATTTGCGGTAAAACTCCAGGCGTATTCTTGATCCAGTCCTGACCGGGGTTACCTAATGCATTACTTAAATATTTGTCCCAGGAAGTAATCTTGTCCGCACCATCATAATAAGAGCCGCTGTCAGCCGCATTGTCCTGCGCAAACGTTATTCCAAGGCTGTATATTTCACTCTGACCGGTAAAACTAGGATTGTCATATTGAGTCTGCCACCATTTGCCGGTCCAGAATTTCTCATCCTTCTTGAGCAGAGAACGCAACGGGACGTAACACCACCACTTGTTTAATATCGCATTATAAAACACGCGATCCTTGAATGCGTAAGGCGTAACCCGTTCAATGCCGATGCGGACGTTTGGACGCACCGCAATCCCCTGAGATATTACGGCATCCAGCATTCTAAGGTAATCATCGCGCCAAGTCGGATAGCGAACGCTGATATCAGGATTAATATTTTCCGCCCCATAACGCATCGCATTCCATTCAGGTTTAGTGTCATCCAGACTGTTCCGGTATGATTGTGCGTCTAGGTGCACTTGCTTGACAGCCGTGGAGGAGGATTGTTTCTGATAATCATAAATGTTTACGCCGTTGTTTTTGGCCGCCTGCTGGGCGGCGCCGAACGCGATAACCGGGCCGACAAAAGCCATTCTAGTCTGCATTTGAGTAATGATTTTACATGCGTCTGCCGCCTGTTCAGGCGGCAGCTTATCTTGCGAACTGGCAGGCACATAGCCCTGCAATTGATCACAAGCCTTAATCAGGTTTAATTCCCCGATCAAGTTCAAGCTTTCTTTCTGCCATTGCGCCGCTGAGAGCGCGGCCGCCTGATCCGCCGTTTCAATCTTGACTTTGGAACGGATAACGTTTTGCAGGTCGAACAAAAACAGAATACCCAGCATCAGGATAACCATGATGATCACGGCTATCACCATTACCTGTCCTTTACTGTCTGAATTGATCTCTTTCATTAGCGGTCCAGATAATTTTGCGCATGATTGTACATATTGGACGTTCCAGCCGGAATGTCCACGGTCTTAATATTATTGACAAACGCCGAAACCCCGGGATCCAGCAGCGGCATATTGAGCACTCTGACAGTGGCTGTAATTGTCGGAGACATATTGTTTATTAAAGGAATATCCAATAATGCCGAAGTCCCGGCTGCCTGACCGGTCCGCCAGTACGCGTAATCTATAGTGGTATCAGAATTGACCATGTAGTTTTGCGCCCGGATGGCAAGCTTCTGCCGGTAATCACTCACATCGCTGCACTGGTATTGCAGCGGCTCTTTATCGGAGCCGGTATCCTGGCCTGAAGCCGCTGTCGCCGCCACTCTGGCGGCGTTTTCAACAATTGTATCAGCAAAACCGTACGCGCTGGCTTTAGCCGCATAAAAAGAGGAATATTCGCAGACCATCTTCGCCATTGTCCATTGAAAAATCTGGAGCAGCGCAAACAATACCAGACAAAGCAGCACCATGCAGACCATTGACTCTACGATTGTCGCTCCGCGCTGATTCATTATGCCTCCTGCGGCGTCTTAAATAAAAAAACTCATCCTTATTATATATTAACGTTTTATTGAGATAAATCAATGTATAGCTTTGCAGATAAAATAAACGAAACGGGAAAAAGTGGAAAGTGACAAGCGGGAAAAGCGGGAAAAGCGGGAACCATGGGGCTTATGGGGCTTATGCGATAGAGTCCTGTACAATCTTCCCGGTATTCCCATCTGCCAGGAAAAGCGATTCCTGACACCATTATGGTTATTTTTGCCAAAGATTTTTTGATTTTTTAGCGATATAGTATTTCAAACAAACAGTTATTTGTGATAAAAACCTGACCTGGATTATTCATAAAAAATGGATGAAAGACGAAAATATGCTCAAAAAGAAAGATTTTGACGATGCCGCAGTCGTAGCAGCGCTACGGCGAGGATATCGGCAAAGACTTTACTTTGAGCAGATTGCAGTATTTCGCCATAAGTTTATGAATTATTCAGGCTAAACTATTAAGGGAATAATAATATGCAGAAAAGACAAGTCGCGGTGTTTACCGGCAAGGGCCAGGTCAAGATGATTACGGAGAAACTGGCTGAACTCAAAGAACATGAAGTCCAGATCAAGGTGCATGCCTCTTTAATCAGCCCCGGAACTGAAATGTCGAATGTCACTAATCTCCGCGCCACCCCTAATCCCAAAATGCCGGATACGGTTTTCGGTTATGCCAACGCCGGCGAGATTATCAAGGTAAAGGGCGATGTCAAAGGCTTGAAGGCGGGGATGCGGGTTGCGGCGATGGGCGGCCTTGGCGCACATCATGCCAATTATGCCAACGTTCCGGTAAACATGGTGGTTCCGATCCCTGATAGTGTCACTTACGAACAGGCGGTTTACGCCTGCCTCGGCGCTACTTCACTGCAGGCCATCCGCCGGACGGTGCCGGAGCTCGGAGAATACGGCATCGTGCTGGGACTGGGGATTGTCGGCAATCTGGCCGCGCAGCTCGCTCAGCTCAGCGGCGCCAGAGTTATCGGCTGGGAAGGCTTTCCCTCCAGAATAAAAATGGCGAAAAAATGCGGCATCAGAAATTTCGCTAACTTCAAAACCCAGAATGCGGTTGAAGAGACCAAAAAATTCGCTGCCCCTTATGGCGCGGACTTCGCGATTTTCGCTTTCGGCGGCGAAGCCACTGCCGCGTTTGAGTCAGTAAAATCCTGTATGAAAGTGTCCGCCGACACCCATGCCATGGGCAGGATTATCCTGGTCGGCGGCTGTAAAATCAATGTCGGCGGCGGCGCTTATTCCGGCAATCTGGACATCCGGGCGGCGTCAAGGACCGGAGCGGGCTACAAAGACCTGGAATACGAATACGGCAAAGATTATCCGGCGGCGTTCGTGCAGTTCACCACGCAGCGCAATCTGCGGGAGATCATCCAGCTGATCACGGAAAAACGCCTGATCGTGGACCCGATGACCACGCACTGTCTGCCGTTGAAAGAAGTCGGCAAGGCGGCCGATCTGCTGATTGACCATCCGGACAAGGCAATGGGAATTGTACTTAAAATGTCGCATTAATACTTAACCGGACTGGGAAGTCAGGAGTCAGGAGCCAGAATTAACAGCCGGGGGAGAATATCCAATATCCAACAAGGAATATCCAATATCCAAGGGGAACAGCCAGGAGTCAGTAGTCAGAATAAGATTTGGGAGGGTTATGCTCCGTCATAACCGTGTTGTACTGATTCATAATTTAGCTCCGGAGGAGCGGAATATTAATAGCCTTTAAAATCCATAAAAAGTTTTGGTAGCGTCCCAAAATGGAGACCT
>CAIMFA010000337.1 GCA_903840185.1 uncultured Lentisphaeria bacterium
GGTCGATTGTGAGCAGAAAATCTTTATCGCTGATAAAAGAATTGGGGCCGGATGAATAAGAGGCGAACAGCAGCCCGATCTTAATATTATTAATCAATGCATATTTCTTCTGCGGGAAAAACGTCAGCTTGAAATCGTTATTGTAAAGCACAACGCGGTCATTCCACACATAGTAACGCATATTATAATATCTTGCGACATCGCGCAAATAGACATACTTCCGCCCCATAGCCGAAGTGTACCGGATTTTTTCAGACTCGGCGGCAGAACATTCTGACGGAGCTAAAAATCCGATATATCCTATAATTGCCAGAACCAGAACGAAATATCTGAACATGAATAAAAACCTTCCGAAATTATTAAAGCGGCAGTGCCGCAGCAATTTTAATTAAATTTCCTCAATTTTAGAAAGCATCGCTTTGCTCTGCCATGATGACTCGAATGGCGGATACATAGCTTCAATGCCGTCACCAATTTCCACAGACTCCGCCAGTGAACTGTAAACAAACCCTTTGGCCATGGTCAAAGCTTTTTCCCACGGGGTTTCCAGCGCCAGAGCGGCAGCCAGAGCGGCACTTAAAGTGCAGCCGGTGCCGTGAGACGCTTTACAATCCTCCACCAGCGGCGAACACAATTCATACAAATTTCCTTCATAACATACGATATCCGCGGCGACACCGGATTTGGAACGCAGATGTCCGCCCTTGAGGATACAGCCGCAATTCCATTTCTCGGCACATGCCAAAGCGGCTGTAATCATCGCTTTCCGTCCATTAATCTGAACTCCGGTAATGAGTTCAGCTTCAGGAATATTCGGAGTAATCCATGCTGCCATCGCGAAAAGCCGCTCAAGCATAACCTTTATCGCCGGCTTTTCCAGCAGGCAGGCCCCGCTGGTGGCGATCATCACCGGGTCAACAATCAGCGGGATATTTTTGTTTTCAAGAGTATCGCAGACAGTATTGATGATATCCGTATTGAAAAGCATCCCGGTTTTAATCGTCCGGATTGCGATTTTATCCAGTACGGTAGTAATCTGGCAGGCCACGGCTTCCGCCGGAAGCGGGTCAATCCGGTTTACCGTGCAAGGGTTTTGTGAAGTCACCGCGGTAATCGCGGAACAGCCAAAAACACCGAATGCGGCAAATGTCCGCAAATCGGCCTGGATGCCCGCGCCGCCGCCGCTGTCGCTGCCGGCAATTGTCATTGCCGACGGATAAAACTTATTTTCAGTACTTTTCATCAATTATATTTCTTGTGTTTTATTACAATCCAAATTATATTTCCGGATATCCTGAATATATTACTTCCGGATTGGTAAAAAACAACTGTCGGAGCGAAACTAAGAAATGTGTTTTATCAAAAAATGAGAAGGACTGTCATGACAAATAAAAAATCAGCCTGTATGCTGACGGTTCTATCAGTATGCATTATCCTGTTCTACGGCGGAACGCTCATGGCGGAAAGCGGTCTTTACATTTCCCCCGGGCTGTCCATCGAATTTAAAGTTTCAGACCGTCAGTATTTTATCTTTATGGAGCATTTCAAGCAGATTGACGCGGTTGTCAGCCGCCTGATCCAGAGCAACCGGCTGCGCGGAGTGATCAATTGCAAGATTTTAATCACTCCCGACGCCAAGGATAAAGCCATGATGCAGCAGACCAGCGAACTCGTGACAATATCCTTGAGCAATGATTATGAGAAATGGAGAAATGATTATCAGGTTAACAAATATCTGCTTTCAACGATCACGCTATGCCGCCTCGGGATTCCTCCTCAGGAAAATTTCAATGCAATACCGCAATGGATGCTGACTGGAATGCTTGGCATGGTAAAGCAGAGATATACATCTTCAAGAATCGTTGATACATATTACCTGCCGGGATTGAATGTATGCGCGGTCGAAGGCAAAATACCGGAACTCAGAAAAATTATCTCGCAGCCGCTATACCAGGAAAGTGATGGTGCAGCTTTTGAGTTTTATGAAGAGGTTTGCAGTTTTTTGATAAAAAAAATCGAAGCTCTTTCATCCGGACCGGATCATATCCTGAACGACATTATCTTCTTGTCCGTACAGAAAAAATATTCCCAGCAGGAGATATTCTCCTCCACCGTTGAGCGGGTAGTTCTGGCAAGATACTACAAAAACTCTTCCCCCGATGATGCGGACGAAAAGAAAATCCAGGGCTGGTTTGAGTCGGTAGTCAGAGAAAAAGCGCTTTCATCATTCAACCCTTTTACTGCTAAGCAGATAAAAGAGAAAATAGCAGCTATCAGAAAAGTAAACTGCATGGTAAAAAACGACAAGAAAGAATCGAAAGAGGAGATTATCGATATTACGGAACTGCCGGAAAAGCTGTCACAGCTTGAAAATAAAAACGCTGTACTGCTTGAAAAAATCAATATTGCCGAATCCATCAGATCGGCCTGTCCGCAATTGCTGATGGAACCGGTCATGAATCTCAATCAAGCATTAAACGACATCGGCAGCAAGTCGGAAAGGGCATCCCGCGGGCAGCTTGTCATCGTCTTAGCCGCCCTCGACAAAGAAGTGGAAAAACAGGAAGCCATTGAAAACTATTTGTCGGAGATTGAAAAGACAAAAGTGTCGCTGGCCGTTCTCTACAGCCGGGAAATCAATGAGATCAGCAGAAAAGACTATACCATGTGGCCAACCCTGAACAAATATCTGGATTCGGTGGAAAAAAAATTCCTTGAGGATTGATAGACCGTCTTTCCAGCAAAAAATATTGCAAAAAACCGTTTAAAGGGGTATTGTATACTCTGCACGGCTGAAAATTTAAACATAGACGAGCAGGATTGTGGATTGGATTTTTATGATCCGACTGACTGGCGATATGAATATCGCCTGAAGAAGGGACGGAAAAATTCGGCCGCAAGACAATCGTCCCGCTCCTGCGGGATTGCGATCTTTCGAGTTTGGATTCGCACTCTTCGAGTGCCTTCGATACCACGGTATCGGCAGCCTCTCAGAATACGAACCAATTCTCAAAATCTTCGCAATCTATGTAAAATTTTCAACCGCGCAGAGTATATCCGGCTGGTGATAAACCATTGACGCCGTTTACGGCAGAATTTATTAAAGGTTTATCGTCAGTTCTTTAAATTAAAACAGAAATAAGGATCGACAATGGCTTGTAGTAAGAATCTCGAATACATGATGAAACGCGGAAGCGACTTCCTGAACTGTAAATATCCGATTATTTGCGGAGCAATGACCTGGGTGTCGGAGCCCGGACTGGTAGCCGCGGTATGCAATAACGGCTGTTTTGCTTCACTGGCCGGCGGCAACGCGCCGGTTGAAATCCTGCGGCAGCAGATCCAGCAAACCAAAGACCTCACCGACAAACCGTTTGCCGTGAATCTGATTACAATCGCCCCGGCCTATCGCGATCATCTTGCCATGCTCAAGGAAATGAAGATGCCGTACATTGTTTTCGCGGGAAGTTTTCCGAAAGAAAAGGAAATTGAGATGGCCAAGGCGAGCGGCGCGAAAGTTATGTGTTTCGCATCAACCCTGTCCATCGCGGAACGCATGATCCGTTTCGGAGCGGATGCAATTATTCTGGAAGGCAGCGAGGCAGGCGGCCATATCGGACATGTTTCCGCTATGGTGCTGTTGCAGCAGGTGCTGTTCCAGGTCAGCGACAAGATTCCGGTTTTCATCGCCGGCGGCATTGCCACCGGAAAAATGATTGCGCATATGTTCATGATGGGCGCCAGCGGCATCCAGCTCGGAACCCGTTTTGTAATGACCGATGAATGCTGTGCGCATCCCAAATTCAAAGATGCGTTCATGCGGGCTGAGGCCAGAGACGCCGTCTCCACCCCGCAATACGATTCCAAACTGCCGGTTGTCGCAGTGCGTTCACTGCGCAATAAAGGACTGGCAAACTTTGGAGCGCTCCAGTTGCGTCTGCTCAAAGAAATGCATGACGGCTTGATTCACCGCGAACAGGCCCAGGCTGAAGTTGAAAAATACTGGATCGGAGCTTTGCGCAAAGCCGTTGTGGACGGCGATGTCGAATACGGGTCGCTGATGGCTGGACAATCCGTCGGACTGGCCAAAGATATTCTCCCGGTAAAAGCACTGATCGAAAGATTGTTGTCCGAGGCTTCCGATGAGCTGGATAACGTAAAAAATAAATTGAACAACATATAAAATGCCATGGTCTAAGAGTAAAAGATTCGTTAAAGTGATCTATTTCCTGGTTGCTTCAGCACTGCTGATTCTGCTGGGAACTTCTGCATTTCAGACGCTCAAGCTTGCTTTTTCGAGATCAGTCAGCGATTTCTTTTACCCTTACCTGTCGATTCCTTCTGACTTCAAATATTATCTGTCGGACAAAACCCTGCTGATACATGACAAGCATACGCTGGCGCATAAACTGGAACAGCAGCTTGAAGAAAACCGTAAACTGGCAGCCAAAATCGCCGCCACGGCGGAGCTATCCATGGATAATGAAGAACTGCGCCGCCTGCTGAAACTGGAGCCCAGAACTGGCTTCAATTTCATCTTTGCGGAAGTGGTAATGCGCAATCCTCAGGCATGGCAGGAAGTTTTCACCGTCAACAAGGGCAGCAATGACGGCGTCTCCAAAGGCGCTGTCGTCCTGGCCCGCGGCGAACGGGAGCGCAAAGACGAAGCCGTCGTAATCGGAGTTGTCAGAAGCGTTTCGCGCCATTCCGCCGAAATCTCCACCACGGTTAATCCGGAAACCCGTATCGCCGCGATTCTTCCCAGGTCGGGCTCATTCGGATTTGTCAACGGCGGCGAAATCCCCATGAGTGAGGGTCTGGCAAATCTGACCTATATGTCATGCAACAAAATATACAGTCCCGGCGAAGCGGTGGTCACCGCAGGCGCCAGGGAGGAGATACCGCCCGGACTTTACATCGGTCAGCTTGTTGACATTGAGCGTACTCCGTCAGTTTTCAGCAGTAAACTGTATATGTCGGCCAAAGTCAAACCGGCAGTGGATATGGATAACATCAGATATGTCATCATCGCAATAAAAAAAGACTGATGAAAGGCAAGGAAGTCAGCGTTTGACTGCGGTGGGCCGCAGTTTTATCAAATAAGAAACGAAAGATATAAATAAAGCGTGACTGGTGACTAGTAAAAAATACAAAGTTTTTTCTGTGTTCCCGCGACTGCGGGATGTCTTTGTGGTTAAGCTTCAAAAGAATTCAGAAGACACTCAACAGAGCGTCCAGTCCATAATTCTAAAAAAAGCAGGCGAGTCAGTGCGCCGTTGATGTGCTGTGATTTTGAGCGCCGCTGCGGGCGGCACCGCCGCATTAATAATCGCCTCAGCGTGGCCTGCAAGTTAAAAATCACTGTGCAGACCTGGTGCAATGGCCGACCCGGAGGGTTGAATACTGGCTTGCCTGAATTTCATTGTTATTAATTTTCCGTTAAATTATTTTTTATCATAAGGCATTTACTTAAAACAACATAGACTTAAAGTTAAAGTTCAACTGCTTTTTTCAGGATAATAGGCTCGCCCTGTGCCTCTCATTTTTTTGATTTTTTTTATTTTTTCAGTTTGATTTTTATAAAAAATACGATATTTTAAGCCTTGTTTTACGAGCGAGTGTAGCTCAGTGGTAGAGCCTCACGTTGCCAACGTGATTGTCGACGGTTCGAATCCGTTCACTCGCTCCAATTTTTTTGCCTTTTTTCTAATGCTTTCAGCTCAAAGTTGTCTGCTCGCCTTACTATTCTTTTTAAGAATACCCAAATTTTACTTTACTGTCCTCATTGCTTTTTTAAACACGAAAAGCAATAAAAAAGCAATAAAATTCCCTATGCGTTGGAGGTGTGAGGCTCTAGCACTGAGCTACACTCGCTCGTAAAAAAGATGAAATTCTTATATCCTAAGCTGGATATTTTAAGAAAGTAGTCCGTTTTAACCCGCTGACACAGATATTTTTTTCACTTTTTTTTAGCTTGAGTTAACTATTTTTCGGCTCTTTTGTAATCTCCAGTCATATTACATGTGTCTAAAAGTCTAAAAATATGCAACTTAACATTTTCAAGACTCACTGACAGGCAGAAAGGGCGGTCTTAGCCAACTGTCCGAGAAAAATTTAAAAAATATTTTTAGGAAA
>CAIMFA010000338.1 GCA_903840185.1 uncultured Lentisphaeria bacterium
CTCCTCCGACTTATAAAACTTGACCCGCTGCGCCAGCCGGGTCATGGCGGTGGTCACCGCCGGATAACTGATTTCCGAACATTCATTAAAGTATACCGTGGCATACTCACGTCCGAGTATCTTGTCCACCCGGTCTTTACTGTCCAAACCCAGAAACCAGATTTCCGCGCCGTTCCGGAATCTGACGTACCCGGCCTGCTCGTGCGACTTATATTGTATCCCCGGAAAACATAACTTCATCAGTTTCGGGAACGTGTCCATCAATACCGCCTCCCGGACATGGATTTTGCGGAAACGGAACACCGCATGGCGGCTGCCCGGCGCTTTCAGCGCCCGCAGCACAATGTAGAAGAGCAGGATCAAAGTCTTGCCCGAGCGCGAACCCCCGAACAGGAGCAGATTTCGAACCGTCCCGCCGATCAGTTTCAGCGCCGTCTGCTGGTCTTCAGTAAATTTAAACACATCCGCCATAAATCCCTTTTAATCGTAAATAGTGATTGGTGATTAGTGACTAGTTGATTGCCATTCACCATTCACCAGTCACGATTCACCAGTCACGATTCACCAGTTATGCCTTTTTACTAATTAGTGATTTTGTCAACAAAAATTGTAAAATAAGGCTCAACCAAGGCGGTAAAGGAGATTTTTGAAAGTCAGTCTTGGAACGATCAATGTCAATTTAACAGGGATGGACAGGATAGACAGAGTCAGGAAGTTCTAATCCCGCAGTTGCGGGACCAATCAGAGGATTGGAGAAGTGCGGAAGTTCTAAAGTGCGGGAAGGCTTGGACAAGCTAAAAACTAAAATATCCCACCGTTCCAATCGTAAAACAGGAGTGAGCGACGGTGATTGTTTGTCGGTGACGGACTGCTCAGAAAAGGACTTGATTTTCTGCGAACTGGTCGGCGACTATGACAAACGCAACGAACTGACCAGGAAATTGAACCTGATCAAAGGCGTCTGCGCCAGACAAATCACTCTGGACCTGGAAGCTCAAGGCGAGGAAGAGGAATAATCAACAACCGGGGAAGCAATCTTGGTAACGAATATCTGATACCGGACAGTGCAGATTGTCCGGTTTTCTCATTATAATTGCAGCAGCCGTGGCATGAATGCTATTCCCGTTATAAATTGCTGATACCCCAAACATTACTATTGATGCCATACGGTGTAACTGATTTTCAATCATCGGATTTTTTACTTAACTTAGCAAATCACTTCCTCCATGCACAGTCAGGGCTATTCAGTTTTTATCTGAAAGTTTTTAAAAGCCTGCCAGTATTATCGGATGAGTTTTTTTACCCGGCAAAATGCGACCATCTGATTGGGAAGTATGATAGCCAGTAACTATTCTATAGAATAATTACACTTTATCAGCTTTTGCACCCATAAATCCGAATTTAACAAAGAAAAATCAGATAATTCTATAGATTTTTGTTTTATCTAATTGACTTTTAGCGAGATTCGAATTATAATGTGATTATATAAATTTAACGGAGCAAGCGATGAGAGAAACACGTCATACTAAAGCTTATGATTGGATATTGAATAAGATTCTGAATGAGAACTGTCCGCCAGGCACTCCGATGAAAGAGGAAAAGCTGGCGGCGGAGATTGGAATTAGCGCGACACCAGTGCGGGAAGCGCTGCGTCAACTGGAACGTGAAGGCTGGCTGGAGACTATTCCTTACCGCGGTTGCTTTATAAAACGATATACTGCAAGCGAGATTGAAGAACTTACTATATTGCGTGAAAGTGTCGAAGTGGCCAGCGTACCTAAGTTTATTGAGCTTGCGACGTCGGAGAATTTCGAACGATTAAACGATGTCATGCGCCGTTCCGACGAGGTGGTGGAAAGGATAGAAAAAAACGAACTTCCTGAACTGGAAGCTGCCGGCACAATGCGCCGGCTTGATAACGAATTTCATAATTATCTGGTGGCCGGCACGCATTGCGAACGAATCATCCAGCATGCAAAAATTTGGAACCAGCAGCTACACCGCTATGCATTACAATCTTTTCTAAATGAACATAATGCAAATAGCGAACCATGTAAGAAATCCGCGAAATTTGTGGTCAGACAGCATAAAGCGATCATTCTGGCGCTGGAGATGAAGTGGACTAAGGCGGCGCTGGAGCTGCTTAGCGCCCACATTTCCGGAACATCCGCGATCTTGCGGAGCGTAAACTCCAAAACAGTACCTCATTCCGAAAGCGTAGTAACCACTGGAACTTTAACCGTAAATAACAAATCAACAAAAGGAGAATGAAAATCATGGAAAGCCGGAAGAAAAAATTTACACTCATCGAACTCCTCGTTGTGATCGCCATCATCGCAATTTTGGCATCAATGCTGTTGCCGGCATTGAACAAAGCCCGGGAAGTCGCAAGAAGTTCGCAATGTGTCAATCATCAAAAACAGTTGTTGATGATTTCAATGAATTATGCCAATGATTTCAGTGACACAATTTTAGTAAGAGCGAATGCCGCGTTGTATGCAAATAAATCATGGGCATCCATATTAAACGATGCAAAATATATCTCAACTCCAAATATTCTTTATTGTCCTGCCGCAAATCCTTATCGCTATGATGCGTCATTTGGAACAGGAATATGGGACCGTACTTATGCGGCACGCCGTTTCAGTTCTTTTGCGACAAGCTACGATCCTGACCATGCCCTGGTGAATCCGCCGGTTAGTGATTTATCGGGAGATCCGACCATATTGTATGTTAAGAAAATCAGAAAATCTTCAACTTTCGTCTATTTTATGGACTCATGGATAACCGGCGCCGGAAATAATATTCAGTATTTTGCCATATCAGCGGCCAAGGGTGATACTACCGGAGTAAGAATACACCATGCGGGGAATGTTAATCTTGGCTTTATGGACGGGCATGTTAACAGCTTCAAAGGTAATTCATTAGCGCAATTCGGTTTCGAAAGTTATTTTGACCGGAATAATTGTGAAAAAATCATCAAGTAGAATACTTTCAGGAGAAATATGAAGCTATATGCCATATTGTGGGTGTTATTAATTGGCGGAATCATGGTGGCTGGAGATAGTCATGGGAGTATCGCCATCGAAATTGAAACAAAAGCCATAAGGGAGGACGGCATGGCTGGTCGGTATTTTGGACGCAAAGAATTGTTTTCCTGTCCAATCGATTTGAAAAAGCTTCCTGAATCTATGCTGAAACTACCGGGGCAGTTGAGTTTTGAGGTACGCCCGTCTAACCGGTCACGGCCGGCTGTTTTCATTCCTGCGAGCTTTAAAGCAGACTCTCCTTATTCCGGCACTTTGTATTGGGCTGCTGTAACTGATGACGCTGACATTAGTTACTGGATCATTAGCATAAGTAAAACACCTGTCCTGCCGGAATGTCCGGTATATCCACCGCTATTGGGTTTCGGCGATCAACTTTACATGCGCCAGACCGCTTCAATACATCGTCCATACGCTCAAAAACTTAATTTGGCTGATTTAAACGGCGACGGCAGGCTTGATGCGCTTATCGGTAACGTTGGCGACGGGGTACTGATGCTGGAAAACGTTGGCGGCGTTAAACCTTTTGAAATGCGTTTTGACAGCGGCAAAATCTATAAGTTAAAAGATAATTCAGGAAAAGATATCATAAATCACGGGATTGGCGTTTCTTTTTCTTCCGTTGCTGCCGGAGACCTCAATGGAGACGGGCTTGTTGATTTGGTGGTTGGTTCGAGATGGAAAAAAGAACTGAAAATATATTTAAACACCGGAAATTTACGCGAGCCTGTTTTTACTCCGGCCGGAGTTATAAAAGAAAATGGCTTTCCGGAAATCGGCGATTGGAACGGGGATGGCAAAAATGATATAATTATTGCCCAGCCGGGCAAATACCTAAGGATTTTAGTTTGTTTCAATCAGGGCGGAAATAATTGGGCTCCGGCAAAGGAAGTCTTTGCAGATGAGAGTTTGAATTGCGGTAACGATCCGTATTTTTCCCCGGTGATTACTTTTGCTGACTTGTTTAATGCCGGGCTTAAAGATATTATTGTAACAACTGCCGATGGCAGTTATTTTTATAAGAATATTGGAACAAAGGAAA
>CAIMFA010000339.1 GCA_903840185.1 uncultured Lentisphaeria bacterium
ACGCCTGCCTCGCCGTTCCATTTGCCTGCCTCCTTGTCTATTTGTTGAATGACTATAGGACAAGATAGCACAGCGCAAACTAAAAGTAAACAGGCGATTTGATTTTTAATTGGAATAAGCAGCAGCAAATGACGTCCATCCCACGGTTTTTCAGACATGATCCACCTCTTTTTGCAGTTGTTCGTATGAAGTTGGCTCCCAGCCGTGATCCAGCAGGAAATGAAGCTGTTTCATTTCAGCCGCGAACATCCGGTCGGGAATATCCATCGGATGCATGGAGAAACGGATCAGCCCGCTGCCGCGGATGTGGCAGGCCAGGTTGTTGCAGCAGGTGATGATATGGTCAACCACCAGCGGCCCCCAGTCATAGTTCAGCGGAAATGCTTTAGCGGTTTTGCCGCTTTTGAAATGCACCCCGGTCAACGTAGCCGTATAAACAAATTCATTTTCCCATACTGCCCGCAGGCTGCCGCGGCTTTGCAGCCACTGCGGGGCAACGAAGCCGGGTGGTGAAAAGTTAAATGCCTTGTTAAAAATATCCAGTCCTCTGCGCAGAGCGTCTTTGGCCATATCATAATCAAAACGGTAAAATTCAGCATAATCATGATATATTCCATGCAGGCTTACATCACAGCCGCGGCTTCTATGTTCTTTAAGCATCGCAACAAAATCAGGGTATTCTGACAGATTGAATTTACGCTGATAGTCCGGCGTCACCAGTTCGGAGCGCACTTTTACTCCGGCTTTGTCAAGCGCGGCGAATATTTCTTCAAGCTCTTTACTGAAGCGCGGAGTTACATCATGTACCGAGACTGCTATTTTCTTCATTCTTCAACATCACCTTGGTTATATTACTCTTTTCTTTTTAACCACAGAGACACAAAGGCACAGAGAAATCCTTTTTTAATGTTAAAACTTCATTTCCTTTACTTTTGTCTTTTATCTTTCGTTTCTTATTTGATAAAACTGCGGATCCCGCAGTCGCGGGAACACATTTTACTTCTGTCTTCAGAATTTCTGTCTTTCATTCTGCCTCCTGCTGAATCCGGTAATTCGTTCTATAGGACTTATGGGACTTATGGGTTTTACCTAACTCCTAACTCCTAACTTTTCACTCCTGGCTGTTCCCCTTGGACATTGGATATTCTCCCGTTTTGCGGGATCCCGCAGGGCGGGACGGGTTATTGGATATTGTCCCCGGCTGCTAATTCTGTCTCCTCCCTCCTTACCGGCCCTTTTTAATTCCGTTTTTCATTTCGGGACAGGGGGGGATCTCCCAGAAGGCCGGTTCCCAGAACCGCAGCACCGGCTCGCCGAAATCCGTATGCTGCCCCGGCATATCAAGAACAATAGTGTTAGTTTCCGGGTCCCTCAGACCGAAAGCTTTCACCACGATTTGACTCTGTACCGTATTCATCAGTCTCGGCAGCAGAAAAACCGCATTGTCCCACTGGCCTAGAGTCAAGTCATCATCTGAAACCGGGTCTGACAAATAGAGGTCAATCCACTCCAGTACACTGCCCCGCGGCAGACAACCGTAGATCATCATATCCTGCGTATCCCGGTGCGGATGGATGCACAGGTTGTAAAAAGTCGATTTAGGATTTTTCTCCAGATACGGCTTGAGCGCCCTGACAGCTTCAATTACCGAACATGCCGGAGCCATATATACGATGTCCTTATACGGCAGTTCAGGATAACGGGAAATCATTTCATTGATGATGAACGGTCCCATACTGTGTCCGATAACGGTAAACTCATAATCCGGATGTTCGCGGTAAAGTGCGGATATCCGGTCCATCAGCCGCGACATTGCGCCGTCCGACGGCGATAACGCACTTTTTATCTCTTTCTCAACGCTTGATTCAAGCGGCTGCGCTTTGATAAACGCAGTTTTTGAACGGCGCTTCATAATGTCCCAGGCGCTCTTGCCGCAGGTATCTATCGCCGGCGTGGTAATTATCCGCAGCGGCAGTCCGGCAATATATGACGTTCTGGCCAGCACACTGTAGTAGTACGGGTAATTATCCTGGCCGATATAAACCTGCATTTTCATATTTTGAATTTTCTGCATAGTCTCTTCGTCCATGTCCGGAAAGTCGCCGTCGTATGAAAACGCTCCGTACGACTGGTATACCAGATTGATCGGCAGCCTGGTCACTGCACGGCCAAGATCGACAGTCAAATAAAACGGCGACAGCGCCGGGCCGAAAGTATAACTCTTCGCCCCCCGCCTGATCATGAACAAGTGGTCAAGATAACATTCAAACAAGGTTGATTCCCAACTGATAAAAATGGGATAATAATCCGATTGCGTATAAATAATCCGCGCCATTTCGTCAGTTATTGAAACCATTGAATCAACCGAATTCATTCCCCCGAAAACATAAATCAGTATTTTCTTGCGTCCGCTCTTCTGGATGGCTGACATCATTTGATCGAGCTGCCGGTCAAATGTATATTCCTCCGGCTCAATAATCCGGTTGTCATCCTGGTAGGCGTATAATTTGGGATCCCCTTCATCATCGATAGCCACCATTTTCTGCATAGTGAATTTGGAGATAACCGGTTGGCAGGAAGTGGTCAGCAGGCAGGCTGCCGCAAAGAGGATAATAAAAAATTTGGACATTATAAACTCCGCAATCCACAGTAAATGCGAAACTTCATGTATTGATTCCAATTTATACTCTGCACGGCTAAAAATTTAACATAGATTGCGAAGATTTTGAGAATTGGTTCGTATTCTGAGAGGCTGCCGAT
>CAIMFA010000340.1 GCA_903840185.1 uncultured Lentisphaeria bacterium
CTCCGGCGGAAATGGTCGGTGAGGATATAAAAAGATTGACTTTGTACTTTGCCCGTTTCGGATTCTCCAGGTCCGCCAGATTATAGGCATCCCATGTCACGCCGGAACGGTTCAAAGTTATTCTTGCCATGCCGGCGGAAAGATTGTTAAACCCTTTACTGAAATCGTAGCTGGCGTAATTCCGCATTTCATCATCAATAAATACGCCCATTTGTCCACGGTCATCCGGCATCGGCTGTGCCGCTGCTCTATTCATGGCCGCGGAAAGTTCCCTGACGGCATCGACATATTTTGGTGTGCTGAACAGTATCCGGTTCATCGCCAGGAACCATCCGCCCTGCCCCTGCGCCGCCAGTGCGCCTAAATCACGTCTGGCCTGCCCGAGAAATTCCTGTTCGCTGTTGACTCCGCCCTGAATCATGATCTGATATGCGGCATCGGCGGGCATCCAGGCGGCATGGGTGCGGTAATCCAGTTCGCTCAGAATAATTTTGCCGTGCAATCCGTATGAACCGAGCACCGAGCTGTAATTGCCGGTGCGTCCGGGGATCCGCCATAAACCGTAATCCGGCACACTGATAAATCCGTCAATATAATTGCTGTCAAACAGCAGTTTCTGGTTTGAACGCCCGCTGTAACCTTGAATAATGTCGGGAGAATATAAGTTGACAAATATATTTCTGCCGAACTCCTCCTTGACGACTTTTCCAAAATAATTAGCCGTCTGCATCATGCCGATATCATTGTAGCGGTTGGAGTCAATGATCCAGCGGTCCCTGCCCTTTTTAGGGTCAAAGAACCAGCCCTGCGTCCGCAGTTCGAACGGCGCAAGTTTCGCGGTTTCAAACGTTATTTCCGGCATGCCCCAGGCCTGACGTAAACGATTGACATCATTGCCGTAAATCGTTTTCAGGAAAATCCTGAAATCTTTTTCCGCCCCGGTGGCAAAATCAAACCCCTGATAATTGACATGGGGAAACCATTGATTATCGGTACCGCAATGGAAATTGATTCCGGCGACCGCTTTACCGCATTCAAAGCTTTTAATGTTTTTGATCAAGTCGCGCAGCGCGGCGGCAACGCTGGTTCTGAAATCCTCAGCGCCATAACTGCAAGCCCACTTATCGTCCGGCCTGCTGCCCAGTTTATCCGGTTTGGTTACGGACTGTTTGTGCCCGGCGACTTTTCTGCCGTCGTGATCGCGCCATACCGCGTCGGGATTTTCTTCGCCCCATTCGCGATATTCCGGCGTAATCTTCACCTCAAGCATGATTACAGCATCCGGGTCGTAGGAAAGCGCCTGCTCAATGCTTTTTCTGACTTCGGAAAAATCATATTTGCCTTTGCCCAGCCACCAGTCTTTAGTGTAATTAGGAGTTATCCAGAGATAATACCATTTAATCCCGGTTCCCAGCATGCGCTTTATTTCACTCTCTCCGGTTTTTACTACATAATTATTGTAAACCAGCGACGGGATTGGTTTGCCATTGACATAAAGCACCGGAAAACTGCCGGAATTTTTCACTTCGACTTTTACCGGTTCCCGGTCTTTCCACAACTGCCGGACTTGCTCAATTGGAACTGTAGATTTATTCTCCGCCTCCGTAAACTCTTTCGGCGGCAGACTGTTCAAGGCCGGGGCTGGCTGCAGATTAATATCATCCCACCAGATGGTTTGCGGAGCGCCGCGCAAGCTGAGCGAGGCGTAAAGCTGACTGTATCCATCCGGCACTTTGAAACGGGTCTGGACATACCGCCATTGCGTCCCGTAAAGCGGTGCGACTAGCGGATTGATAAATACCTGCTGAAACATTTTCTCAGGATTGCCGCCGGCTGCCGGTAAAATTATCCGGAACATCGCGGTCGCGCCAAAATTCGGTTCAGTCAGATGATACCATCCGGAAAACAGGTATTCCTGGCCGGATTTCACCTCTACAGATTTGGAATTCCAGGATACTTCGCCGGATTGAGCGGTTTTTTCGATCTTGAAACTGGGACTGCCGCTGCGGGACACCGCCGGATCACGGCTGAAAGTCCCGACATTGCCTTCCGCCTGCATTCCGGCAGCAGCCTTGCCGCCTTCATGTCCCCAGTCCAGCGTGAATTTCGGCGCGGCATCAGACTGCCCAAACCATTCAACCCCGGACAGCAGATTTTTTATATCGCACGGAATCACCGTAAAGGAACAGTAATTATTTTCTTTCTCCAGTTCAATATTCAAAAAACCCTGATTATCCGCTGTCAGGTAGCGCACCGGCCGGTCGGAAAAGTTTACCGCATAGCCTTGTCCAGGCGCGACTTTAAAAACACCGGATGAAATACGCGCGATTGCCGGAGCATCGGTTTCAACCTTTGCCGCAAAGATATTTTCCTTGATAGGAATAGAGGGATTCCTCGCCAGTTCAACTTTGCCTTTGCGTCCCGGAAAATCAAAAGCGACACGGTCCAATTCACCGACAAATATGGATTTATCATAAATCTTAAAGTCCGCAATCAAACCGCAGGCTTTGTCGGCAACGCCATAACCGCCGACGGTGACAAACTTGTCGCCGAGCAACTGCGGCATCCTCTCCATGGAACCAATCAGTTTGTCGTCGTAATATAAAGACACAGTACGTGCGCTCCAGCAAACGGTAACTTTCTGCCATTCGCCGTCTTTCAACGCATATTCCCGGTAAATCTGCTGGTTCTGATTTTCCCGGGAAAGCGTAATCACCCATACATAGAATTTGAATCCGCCATTTTTAACATTTATGCCAATGCTTATGCCCGGATAATTCGGACTGGAGGATTTTATCGAAGCCAGCGTGACAAACACGTCCTTGCCGCCAGCTGCGGCGACGACTTCTTTCAGCTTCGGAAAATACTTGAATTCAATAGTCCCTTCCGCCTGGGAAACAACATCTATAATAGGATAACGCAATGGAATAAAATCCGCGGCGGAAGCGTCAAGCCCGGTGACGCCTTTGGCGGAACCGGTTTTATCCTTACCCGCTGACTCCGGCGCAACTATTCCCGCCGCAGTCCGGGCATTCAAATCCGCGCCATACGGAGCTGTAAAAACTTCACCAGGCTCTATAGCCACGACCGAAAATACCATTCCCATCAATCCGGAAATAATCAAAGCTCTTTTAAACATTGTTCAATCCTTGTTAATCTATCTGAAAATACAACTGAAATATACAGCGTGTTAGCATCCTTGTATTAGGCTTCCATATTTTAAACGTTTTTAAATTTGACTACTGCTTTTCAGGTTTCAGGTTTTAAGTTTTAAGTTTTAAGTTTTATTCTAACTTATAACTTCTAGCTTCTAGTTTCTAGCTTCTGACTTCCCTGTCTTGCGGGCAAAGCCCGCCTTAGTTTTCATCCGGACGGCTGCATGGAATGCAGCACATCACAAACTGTAAAAGTTGGTAATTCTATAATAGTATTCACTGCTGGTAGCCTGACCGACCATGCCGACATTGGTCACATACTCCGCGTTTTTAATCGGCGCATAATGACCGTCACCCCACGCTACGTTCGCGGTTTTATTGATATGCACGTCATGTATTGTATCTGTTCCGGCGGTTAATGTATTATTGCCGTTAATCAAAGCCCGGGATAAAGTCCCCTGATATCTCCATGTGTCTCCAAGCATAATCTTCGTCGAAGGCTTTTTTACTCTGTTGTTCTTCCATGGCGTAATCGGCTGCGCAACGCCGCCAACATACGTTTGACCAAAACCATTATCAGCATTATAGCCGATGGAAATATACTGATATCTCGATGGCGAATTCGGCAGTTCAATACAACTGTTAGGACCAAATGTCAGCGGGTCTGTCATCATTGTAGCAGACGGACACATAAAAATTTTAGGCGACGGTAAATATTTGTTCGATTTCAGAACCCATGCCCAGTTCAATGCATTTCTATCGTTCGGAGTGTTATAATTAAGCGGCATGTAATATCCGTCATAGTCATTTTGATATACAGCAAAGGCGGATCCAATCTGCTTCATTTTGCTGGCGCAGTCGGATTGTCTCGCTTTTTCCCTGGCTTTGCTAAGCGCGGGCAGCAGCATTCCGGCAAGAATCGCGATGATGGCGATCACAACCAGGAGTTCAATGAGCGTAAAATTCTTTACTTTCGGGGAACCGGTTGACATTGTTTTCATTCTTCTGATCTCCTTTTATTTCAGGTTGATTTTTGTATAATTAATTTTGATGGAATAATTTCATGCCGCGGAGTCCGGTTACCGGAGCGGATTGCTTCAATCACCATCCTGCAGGCAGCCTGGCCAATCTGGAAATTATCTATTTTGCAATAGGTGAATTCCGGAATTAAATTGGCAAAAGTTATTCCTGAAGCATAGCCGAACGCTCCGAAGTTTTTACCAGGCGAAAGATTTTCCTCCTGACAGTACTTATACAGCAGAGACACGCCTTCGGTATATAAACTGAAAATTACCTCAGTCCTGTTTTGTGTATCCCATCCGGCTTTTGCGATAAATTTCGCAAAAGATTTAATATCAGCAGTATCCGCCTGATAAATCCATCCCGGATTAAACTCTATTCCATGCCTGGAAAACGCTGCTGTCAGTGCCGCTATTTTTTCCAGTTTCTGCCTGTTTTCTTCCGGCTTGCGCTCTCCTGTAAAAATGTCCAGAATACGGAGTTTTCGGTATTTTTTCACCGCCAGATGCATTGCTATTTCGTCAAACGCTTTTTCATATCCACGGGAAACTGTTGAAGCATTCGTTACGCCGTCAGTATCATTAAATGGACCGATTAAAACGCAATATTTGCCTGCTTTGATCGTGGCTTCACGCAGCGCCGCCAGCTGGTGTCCAATAAAAATAGCTCCTTCAGAATCCTCCATACGGCGGCTCTGACGGCGTATCTGAATTGCATTGTCAGTATCTTCAAAATGCTGAAACGCGATTTCCGCCTGCTGCTTTTTCGCTTCCGCGACCATACCGCGGTACACTTCCGAAACCGCACCCCAGTTTTCCATGGTGCCTACCGCGTCCGGCGAAAGCGACGCTTCCGGAAAAGGTAGAATGATCCTTAAGGTGCCGAGTTCGTGATTCACGTCCTCACTGATGAAAGTCCCTTTGGCGGGAATGCGCTCAATATAATTCTGTTTCTCCAGCAGATCGAGCGCTTCAATGACTGTGCCGCGGCTGGTGCCGAATTTATCCGCCAGCATTCTTTCGCCGGGAAGCCGCTTGCCGGGCCGGAAAACGCCGAGCCGGATTTCTTTAATCAGCTTTTCACTGACTTGCACCGACAGCGCGGTTTTGCTTTCTTTGTCAATTACTTCCTGCATCAATCATTCCCTTGTTTTACAACTGGATTAAACTGGACTAGTCCAGTGATTATATTATAAATGACGTTCTGAAATTTGTCAATAGCATTTCGCTTAATTATTTTTAAATTCAATAAAATTCATAAAATAAAACGTAACAACCGGAAACGTCTGGTCACGAATTACAAGAATTAATGTTTATTTCGTGCCGATTAGTGCCATTCGTGGATAAGAAATGTACTTTTGTGTGTTTTGTGGACGATATAAAGAATTTTCATTTATGGCGGACGTATATAAATTTACAGATCTTCAGTGAGTGATGCTGAAACTGCTTGGGCACGCGATCAGGGCACCGCCATGCTGGCTGGCTGAAACAGCCACCAACTAGAAGTGATTGAATCACTTTCTCTTTCCCGTTCATTCCCGGAATAATCCCCCATTTTTTTAATTATTTATACTGAAAGGTATTGACAATTGAAAACTTTTAGCGTATAATCTAGTAAACAAGTAATTCACTTATCGAATCACTTATGGAGATGCCATGCCGGATGCTCGAAGAAAAAATTATTATTCCGAAGTCAGGGACAAGCTTTTTGCCGATCTGGTGAAGCCGCTCCTGAAAGAAGGCGGTGCCCTGCCCTCTAAGAAGGATTTGGCCAAACGCTATAACGTAAACGTTGGCACACTGGACAAGGCGTTGCAGGAGCTGTCCGTGGAAGGATTCATTGAAAAGCGGATGGGATCCGGCACCTATGTACTGCCGCAGGCGTCAGGGGCACAAGGCGAGATCGGCTTGATGATGGACTGCTCAAATTCCCGGGACAGAAAGGCTTCGGAATATTCATACCGGCTGGACGATGAAATACAACGGGCATTACATGCGGCGAAACGCAGTTTCCGGCACTATGCCGACAAACGCCTGCCGGAATTCCGCACAAGCATACTTCCAGTCCAACTCACGGAAGACATTGAACGAAAGAAAATTTCTGTATTGATCGTCCAGCAGGGCGAATATAAAGCCGCCCTGGAGGCATCCGGGATACCGGTCATCTCCATGGGACATTGTTACGGATGGGGCGAGGTCAGCCGCGACATGCGGGACGCCGGGCAGCAGGCTGCAACCATTCTTGCCGCCAAAGGCTGCAAAAAGATAGAGCTGATAAGCGCGATTGTGCATGAATGGGCCAACGCCGAGCAGCAGGAAACGGTAAACCGTCCCTTGCGCGCCGGCATGGCCAACGCATTGCGCCCGCTTGGGCTGTCCGCGCCGGAGTGCTGGCTCTCGCCTGCGATGATTCCCAAAGAACTGTGGCGCTACGAGCACAGTATGCCCGACGAAGAAGTCGGCTATAACCTCTGCCGGATATTGTTTAAAACGCACAAGCCTGACGGACTGGTAGTTTACACCGACTGTCTGGCGGAGGGCGTGGGCAGAGCAATCAAAGAAATGGGACTTACTCCCGGAAAGGACATCCACGTGGTAGTCCTGGGAAATAAAGAGTTTAATTTCCCGTGGCTCAAGGATTTCATCCGGCTCGACTCCTCGATAGTGGAAACCGCCAGAACCCTCGTTAACCTGGCCATGGCCGCTGAACGCAATGAAGCACCTAAAGAAATAAAATTGTTTTCAAAACTGAACAACAAGGAAAATTAGAAAACGCTAAATTAGTTTTTAGGATATAATAATAACAACAGAAGGAGAAGGAAAATCATGAAAAGCAGCAAGCAGAATTTTACGCTCATTGAGCTCCTCGTGGTGATCGCGATCATCGCGATCCTCGCCGGAATGCTGTTACCAGCCCTGAACAAAGCGCGGGAGACAGCAAGACGATCAGGCTGCACCAGCAATCTTAAGCAGATAGGCTTAGCTGTAATCGCCTACCAGAATGACAACAAAGACTATTTTCCGAACAATGAGAATGGTCCGGTTGCCAATTCGATTACTTCCTGGGATGACCACCTTGGTCAGGGATACGACGGCCGGAAAGTTGACCTTACTTATCCGACTCCGGCGCTCTATGCAGGACAACCTGGTTCTCAAACAAAACTCTATTCCTGTCCATCTGACGCTCTTGAGCGCACCGACGCCTTTGGCAAGCCCGTCAAGAACAGCTATACTGAAACCATGTACTATAATTACAACAATGGCGGATATCTGGGAATTGCCGGTTATACCGGAGCCGGCTGGACTAAAGGGTTCTCCATCAGAACTACTCAGATCAAAGGTTCCGCGGCAAAGTATGCCGCCATTTATGAATATTCCACCGCGACCAATATACTGGGTGTCATGAACTGTAACAGTCCGGCTTATCTGCTGACGAATGACCGGCTTCCGCACGCCAGAAACGGTAAACCAATAGTCAATATATTGTTCTGCGACGGACATGTGAACGGAATAAACGTTCTCCAAAGCTTCAGTCATCTGAGCGATACCGGATGCGGGCTTGAAAGAGGATCGGCAGTCGATCTGAAAGACACGCTTTGGAATGCAACCAAGTCCAGCGTTAATCAATAAACGGAAAACACAACCTGAATGAGACAGAATATGAAAATGATAAGAACAGTCATTGCCGCTCTTTTAGTATTTACCGGACTTGTCCATGGTCTTTTGGCCGAAGACGCACCGGCGGCCGGCGCCGGGAATGAACCGGGGGCCAATTTCGGCTTCCTGTCCGAAAAAATCAAGAACCATGACAAAGTGTTCGCGGGCTTTATCGGCGGTTCTATAACCTGCGGGTCAGGGGCTTCCGCTTTTGGCAACAATTACTACTGGTTGACGCGTCTTTGGCTTAAAGACAGGATAACCGGTCAGGGAGCCAGTTTTGATGCGGACACGGCGGCAATCGGCGGAACCAACTCGGTGTACGGAGCCTACAGAATCGGCATCCAGCTGCTCGGGCGCAACCCTGATCTGCTCATCGTGGAGTATGCGGTGAATGATAATTCCATAGTACCATACGGCACGGAAGTGCTTGACGGAATGGAAGGCATGGTCCGTCAGGCTCTCGCCTGCAATCCGAAGATGACCATAGTATTTTTCTACACGACGACCGCCGACCTGATTGCGAAATATTATTCAAAAGGCCTGGTGCCGCCTGCGACAAAAATCCATCACATGGTCGCGCAACGCTACGGACTGCTGGAAGTTGATGCCGGTTCGCTGGTCGCGAAAGGGTTGAAGGACGGTAATTTCACGAATAAAGACTTCTTTGCCGATGGAGTCCATCCCAAAGACCTTGGGCACGCTTTCTACGCGAAAGTTCTGACTCAGGCGCTTCAGGCCGGCCTTGAACGAAGCGCGCCTGCAACTGTACAACCTCTTCCGGTGCCGGTTGGCGATGCAAAATATGAGTATGCCAGGCTCGATCCGGTCATTCCAGAAGGCTCCGCCGAAGGCTGGACCGTGGTTAAAAATCAATGGAACTGGAATGGAGTGGAACTCTACAAAGCCACCGATCCAGGCAAGCCGCTGACCTTCAAAGTAAAAGGTAGAAAAATCCAGCTTGTATTCGAAGGACGGCTGAAAGTCTCATGGGTGGTCAATGGCGCAGATAAAAGCCAGGAAATTAAGGGGCATGACAGCGAAATGCCCATGCCGGCGAACTGGGCGTTTCCGGAGAAGTTGATGCCGGCGGATGGCTCCGCAGTAACCGTTGAAGCGCTGCCTGCTCCGGCAAACGGCAAGTTCCGTGCTGAAATATGGGGCATTTTCTCCATCCGGAAACCTGATGCAAAATAACAATAAGAAATCATGACTATGAGTAATTTTAAACTGCTTTCAACGATTATCTGCATTGCTGTCCTTAGCCTCGGCGTTTCAGCCGGAGAGAGCTTTTTTGAGTTTGCAATTCCACTGACTCCTGAAAGCTGGAACAATCCGAACCCCGGACAGGCGGTGTTGACGAAAGATGCTGACGGCTCTGTTCAACTCACCGTAAAGCCCGGCGGTACCAGTGAATGGCTTGTTCTGGAAGGACCATCGCAGACCATTGTAAAACGGGAAAAGTTTTGTCAGTGGCGCAGCATCCAGATAACAGGAGAGGCGAAGACGGCGGGAGCCGTTCCCGCATATGCTCTCCAATTGCGGGCCAGACAAAACGGCGGCCGCTACGCCTGGAACAAGGCCCCTCATTACTTATGGGAAACTTCCCTTGAAATCACCAAAGCGGAAAAGCTGCAGAACTGGTCAGAGATCAAGGGCGCGGCCACTATTGGCAGTTCCTGCGACAAACTGAACTTCGAGATTTGGCTGGCAGTACCGAAGGATGCGCCATACACCGTTTCACTGCGTAATCTGAAGTTGAAAGAGAGCTTCACAAAAGCTAATCTGATTTACAGCTCCACGACTAACAACATTTTCTTCAAGGACAGCGGCCTGATGACGGTTGAGTTCGCGGACTCCGCCAGACTGGCTTCATGGTCCGTAAAGACGTTTGACGAGCTCGACAATATTCTTCTGACCAAAGAGGGCAAAGGAAAAACAGGGGAACAGACGATAACTTTGCCCGGCATGGGCTTCTATCGCATAGTGGCTTCTGGCGTCTACGAGGACGGCTCAAAACTTGAAAACTCAGTAACTGCCGCAGTTGTGGGCGAACCCGTGTCTGAATCTGTCAGGCTAAAATCACGCTTCGGCGCCTGCCGTGTCCACGGCAGCCTGGATGTCTGGAAGCAGTCCGGCTGCAACTGGGAATGGGGTATCGGCGGTATCCAGCTCAAAGACTTTGTACTCAACGCCGATGGCAGTGTCAGCCCGCCGCCGGGCTATGTGCCAGTCAAGGTACCTGCCGATTATTCGCTGATGATGACAGTCGGCTCGTTCCCGAAATGGCTTTACAAATCAAACGCAAAGGGGGATGGTCTTTATCCGCCGAAAGACTGGGCGCTGTTTGAGAAGCTTTTTGAAGCTTTTGCCAAAGCCAATCCGGCGGTCAAGTATTTTGCCACTTACAACGAACCGAACGCCAGCTGGCGCGGAACTAAAGACGAATTCGTCAAGTTTAACAAAAGCATGGCCATCGGAGCCAGACGCGGCAATCCGGATGTGAAAGTCTTCGGTCCCTGCCTGTACAGCATTCTTATGGACGAATTCGACTATCTGGTGAAAGGCGGCATCTTCGATGCGCAGGATGGCGTAGTCATGCATGCCTACGTTCCAAGCACCGCCCCCGAAGGTGAATTTATTGACCGTTTCGACCAGATGTTTGCCTCCCTGAAAAAAGCCGGAAAGTCTGATCTGCCGGTCCATATCACTGAGTATGGCTGGTGTTCTGGAGAAGGCGACTGGCAGAAGCCGGTTCCGGAACTAGAACGCAGCCGGTATTGCGCCCGCTCACTTACGCTCCTGACCGCGTACCCTCTTGACAACATCACCTATTTCTGTTTCCAGTATGTCGGCGGCGGTGAACCGTCCTATTCCCTGCTTTTCAACAACGGCACGCCAACTTCCACCTATGTTGCTTTTGAAAACACGATAAAATGGTTTTCGGAAGTGAAGAAAGGAGATGCCCGCTGGTTCCGCCTCTCGCCTAATACCAATCTGGTACTGGGCAGTGCAGGCTCTAAAACCGTCTGCGCCGCCTGGACATTGAAAGGAGTGGAGACCATCGACCTGCCCGGCATCCCGGTCAGGGGAACCGACATGATGGGACGCCCGCTAAAACTTACAAAGGATTCACGGGCCGTCGAACTCTCGCCCAGTCCCTGTTATTTTGAACTGCCTGAAGGGGTGCAAATGCTCTCTATGAAAGAACTGCCGCTTCTAACCGGCGTGCCTGGCGACATCCTTCCGTTAAGATTGAAGAAAGCCGCAGCGCTGCCGGGAGTTACTCTCAAAAATGATAAGCTGGAAATCAGTCCTCAAGCCGAACCGGGCGCTTATCTTCTGGTCGGCAACAGTGACGACGGCGACTGGCTTGCACAGCCGTTCAAGGTACTGCCTCCGATGGTCTTTAAAAAACTTGACTGTCTTATCAGCAGCGATGGAAAAAGCATGAAAGCCGCAGCGCAACTGCTTTCCGGAATCAATGGCAGGATAAAGGCAACTCTCGCTGTCAGCGGCGGCGGCTCAAGCTCCATTGAGGCAATGGCCGTCAAGAATGAACCGCTGACCTTGTCTCTGGACATCCCGGGGTTCTCTGCGGGCAGACGCATGGAAGGTACTGTAACAGTTCAAGGCATGGGCTCAATACCATTCAAAGTGGAAAAAAACTTTGACCAGACCATGCTGGTCTGCCGTATCATGAATGA
>CAIMFA010000341.1 GCA_903840185.1 uncultured Lentisphaeria bacterium
AAACCGATGCTGTATAAGCATACTGCAAGGCAAAGCTGACGCCGAAGATATGCCCAAACGGCGCAATTGTACGGAAGTCAGGTTCCCCCTTGCATCCCTCCTCCGGAACTTTTAATCGATGGACAAAATGGTATAAAATTCGGATGTTGTCTCCTTGTTTTTCATCTGTATTTCTACTGTCTACTGTCTACTGACTACTGTCTACTGGTTTTTCCCCATTTGCATTACGCGAAAAAGGATTTATTTTGATAGTCGAGTCCGGCGCTGAATTTTTCGTTTGTATAACTTATGAGCTGTCAAGAAATAAACTTGACAAGTTTATTTCTTGACAGCTCATAAATGCCGCCGGGAGAGGAGCGACATGGATATTCAATGTGAACTTTGCCCTAGAGGCTGTCTGGTAAAACCCGGACAGAGCGGAGACTGCCGCATCCGGGTGAATATTGACGGAAAGCTGCTGGCTGTAACTTACGGCTTCCCGTGTGCAATGCATGTTGATCCGGTCGAAAAAAAACCGCTGTTTCATTTCCTGCCCGGCACTAAGACTTTTTCGATGGCGACCGCCGGCTGCACCATGCACTGCAAGAATTGCCAGAACTGGGAGATTTCGCAGTCACCTCCGCATCTGGTTGACGCCTTTCAGGTCTCTCCGGAGCAGCTGGTGCAGATGGCCATACGCTACGAATGCCCGTCCATTTCATATACTTATACGGACCCGGCGGCATACTATGAATACGCCCTGGATTGCAGCATCAAAGCCAGGGAGGCCGGATTGAAAAACATCCTGGTAACGGCAGGCTACATCAACCGCAAACCATACCGTCAGTTGTGCCGCTATACTGATGCGGCAACCATTGATGTGAAAGCCATGTCGGACAAGTTCTACCGGGATGTATGCGGCAGCACTCTGGCGCCGGTGCTCGATACAGTGGTCAGTACTAAAGAGATGGGCGTGGAGCTGGAAGTTTCCAATCTGGTTATTCCGACGCTGAACGACAGCGATGCGATGCTGTCCGCGCTGGTGAAATGGGTGAAGGAGAATCTCGGCAAAGACACGCCGCTGCATTTCCTTAAATTCGTACCATATTATCTGATGCGCAATCTGCCGCCGACCTCCGAAGAGACGATGGGCCGCGCCCGTGATATCGCCAAAGCCGCCGGCATGGAATATGTTTATGTTGGAAATATCCTCAACGAACAATGGACTTGCACCTTCTGTCCGGGATGCGGCAATGAACTGGTCCGCCGCCATAACATGGTAATGATGGAAAATCATCTCAGTGGCGGCAAATGTCCGAAATGCAGCAAAAATATTTACGGAGTATGGAAATGAAAAGACGCAGTTTCATCAAAGTTGCCGGATTGTTGTATGCATACAGCCTGTTCGCCAAATGCGGCGCGTTTGCCGCCGCAATGCCCGGACGCGTGATCGAAGCTGTGAGAGGCGGATTCTATCCAGGGAAAATTAAAAGACCCGATTTAAAAGCCATTGCTAAACAAGGAGAATGGAAAGGATGAAAACACTGAATGCCATATGCTGTCTATTGCTGCTGTCAGCCGCAGTTTCTTTTACGGGTTTCGCGGCTGAAAAGCGCGTCTTCGAATCCCCGCTGGCGGGCGACTGGTATCCTGCCGATCCGGCGGAACTGTCGCAAATGATCAGCAGTAATCTGGCGCAGGTAAGCGAGCCGGAGCTGCAGAATGTGATCGCCCTGATTCAGCCGCATGCCGGATACCGCTATTCCGGCAAAGTCGCGGCTTACGGCATTAAGGAAATCGCGGGCAAAGCGATCAGGCGGGTGATTATTTTCGGGCCGTCGCATTCACAGCCGATGCGCAACTGCCTGAGCGTGCCGTCTGCGACACATATCAGGACGGTACTGGGCGAAGTCGAACTGGATCGCGAATTCATTGATAAAATGATGAAGCATAGTTTTTGTAAATCCATCCCGCAGGCGCATGCTTCCGAACACAGCGTGGATATTCAGATTCCGATGCTGCAGATTGCGCTGAAAAATTTCAAGGTGGTGCCGGTTGTCACCGGACAGCTTGATGAACCGGCGATACGGAAAATTGCCGCCGCGATACTGCCGATGCTCGATGATAAAACGCTGGTGATTGCCAGCTCCGATTTCACCCATTACGGCCCGTCGTTTGATTACGAGCCGTTTCCGCTGGACTTTCAGACCGGAGACAAGCTGAAAAAACTGGATAATGGCGCGATTGAAAAAATAGCCGCAATCAATGAAGACGGGTTCTCGGATTATCTGCAGAAAACAGGAACCACCATCTGCGGCCGCGATCCCATCCGCCTGCTGCTGTCGCTGCTGCCCGAAGGCAGCAAAGGCCGGCTGCTAAAATATGACACTTCCGGCAGAATGACCGGGAGCTACGCGAGCTCGGTAAGTTATGCTTCAATCGCCTTTACGGGCAGCTGGAAACCGGCGCAATCTCAAGTTAAAACCGCTGACGCTAAACTTCCGGAATTGAATGACGCCGACAAAAAAGCGCTGCTGCAGATTGCCCGCAAAACGGCGGAATACGCCGCTGCCGGGAAACCGGTGCCGGACCCTGATGAACTTGGCATCACTGTTTCTCCGGCGATGAAACAGAAAATGGGCGTGTTTGTCACCCTGCATAAAAGTGGTCAACTGCGGGGGTGTATCGGAGAGATTCCGCCGCGCCGCCCGCTGTACCAGGCGGTCTCCGCCCAGGCGGTGAATTCGTCGCTGAACGACTGGCGTTTCAGGCCGGTAAGCACTTCTGAACTCAAAGATATCGACATTGAAATATCAGCGCTGACGCCGCCGGTAAAAATCAATTCCTATAAAGATATTGTCATCGGCCGTGATGGCGTGATTCTGTCGAAAGACGGGCGTTCGGCGGTGTTTCTGCCGCAGGTCGCTCCCGAGCAGGGCTGGAACGTGGCGGAAATGCTGTCGAATCTGGCGGAAAAAGCCGGGCTTGATGCTGATGCCTGGAAAAGCGGCGCCGAATTTCAGACCTTCCAGGCCATAGTTTTCGGCGAAAAGGAAAAGCGGAAATAACATGTGGAATAAGCGGCTGACATCAAGTACAATCTTCTGCATCGGCATGTTCAGTCTGCTGGTTCAGGCGCTGTTATTCCGGGACTTTCTTTCGGTGTTTGACGGCAGTGAAATCTCGACCGGACTGTTCCTGTTTGCCTGGTTGTTGTGGATCTGCGCCGGCGCGCTTATCGCCTGGCTGCCGCCGGTGTCAAGACATGCCGGACGCTGCTTTGTCTATCTGCTGCTGCTATATCCGTTTTCGTTCATTCTGGAAAAATATCTGCTGCTTAATACCCGGCTGCTGCTGGGTGTGGCGGAATATGAACTTATTCCGCTGGGCAAGCTTGCTGTCGCGGCAGTCTTGTTCGCGGCTCCGGTCAGCCTGATCACCGGCGCGTTGTTTGTCTCGGCGGTGAAATGGGTCGAAGGGGGGCCGGTTCCGGTTGCCGGAGTATATGTCATCGAGGCGCTGGGATCGTTCGGCGGCGCGCTGGCGGTAACAGTCATGCTGGCCGCCGGTATTGCGGATGAAACTATTTTTCTGCTTGCCGCCGCTGTCACTTCAGGAGTGCTGGGATTGAACATTTTCCGTGCAGGAGAAAGCCTTGACGGCAGCTGCCGTAAAATACCGTACCTGGCGGCGCTGGCGGTTGCGATAATCGCATTGATTGCAGCCGTGTCCGGCTTCGGGAATTTATGGCAGCGGACGATTGATAAACAGCAATGGTCGAAAATGCTGCCGGGCGGTGAGTATACCGGAAGTTTTTCCACTCCGCAGGCGAAATATCTCTGCGGCGACTATTCCGGCAGTTTTACCGTGCTGTGCTGGAATTCCGTGTACGAAAACTTGACCGATCGCGAGTCCGCGCTGCAATGCGCGGCTTTGAATCTGGCGCAGCAGCCGGCGGCTGAACGCATCCTGGTCATCGGCCCCGGAACGTTTAATCTGAGCCGGACATTTTGCGGGATCAAAAGCATCAAGCAGGTGGTCTGGCTGGATCCCGATCCGGATTACGCCGGAGCGCTGCTGCAAAGGATGCCGGAACAATTCCGGGCCATTCCGGCGCAGATGACAATTCCGGGCGTCGAAATCAAGGATTATCTGCGGACGGCAAAGGACAAATTCGATCTGGTGATACTGCGGTTCACGGTGCCGTCATCGCTCAGTCTGAACCGCTATTTCAGCAGGGAATTTTATCAGCTCGTAAGCCGGGTCATGACTGGATCCGGGATTGTCAGCGCGTCATTTCAGGGCGGCGAAAATTACCTTAGCCCGGAAATAGCCTTCCTCGGCGGATCGCTGCTGCTGAACCTGCAGCAGATCTTTCCGCATATTGCCTTAATGCCCGGCGAGAACAGTTGTTTCTGGGCTTCATTTAAACCTGGAAAGGTTTCCGATTCCGCCTCCCTGCTGGAGAAGCGGTTAAGCGGGATTGCCTATTTCAGCGCGATATTTCCTCCGCAATATTTACAGACCGTGTTCGATCCGCTGCGGGTTGATTTGCAAAAGAGCAAATATCAGGAGACTGCCGCAAATCTCCGCAAACAGCGGCTGTCCAGTTCTGATTCAAATCCGCTGGCCTGTCTGTTTACAATGGTCTTTTCAATTAAAAAACTGGGGGGGACTCAACTTCCAGCCGCCACCATTACTTTCTATTCAAAGGATATTCTGCCGGTATGCGTCATCGCGCTGGCGCTGTATGGTTTCCTGCGCCTTGTACTGCGCGGTTTTATGCGCCGCAAACAGCAGTACCCGGAAGTGCGCTCTTATCTGGAAGGCGACATTGCCGCCAGCGGTTTTGACGTGCTGTTTATGCTGTTTTTCGTTTCGGTTATCGCTATGGCGCTTAATATCTGGCTGATGTTCGCGTTTCAAATGGACAAAGGCTCGCTATTCCTCTATTTCGGGCTGGTCAACGCTTTTTTCATGCTCGGCTTGTTCTGCGGCGGCAGGCTTACGGATTTCCTGCAGAACCGCGGTCATGGCAGATACTGCTCTTTCCTGTCCGCCGCGCTGGGTTTTATAATATTTCTGCTGCTGGTCAGATATCTCTGCTGCGGATCCCTGCCGGTATGGTTATTTGCACTGCTGTTTCTGGGAACCGGATTTTTCAGTGGAACCTATCTGCCCCGCGCCGCCTGGATTTTTAAACAGCGCGGACGCGGCGACACCGCATCGGCTGCGCTGCTGGAAACACTGGACAACATCGGCGGTGCGGTCGGAGGCATCATCACTGCAGTTATCCTGCTGCCGCTGCTGGGGACGGATAAGTTATTGCTGCTGGCAATCGCGTCGCTGCTGATGCTGCTGGCAGTAGCATATCGAAGACCTGTGAGAGACACTCCTGACGGGAAATGAAATTGAATTTCTGGATTTATTTTCTTCACATAGTATATTAATTGGATAAACTAAAAAAGCGAGAGATAAAATGATAAGAAAAATAACTCTGATTTGCGGAATGGTTTGTGCAATGGCAACGCTGTTACCGGCGGAGATGAAACCGCTTTCAACTGATGACGTCCATAAAATTACCGGCAGCAAAAGCTTCACATCGGCGACCCGCACTGTTGACGGCAAGACCTTTTGCGAACTGAAGGACAAAGACGGCAAAATTGCCGGCTATATTTTTGACACCGGGGATTTTGCCAGTGACATCAAAGGTTTTAACGGCCCGATCCGTATGCTGGTATATGTGTCCGCCGCCGGCATGTTGAGAAACTTCCAGGTGATCAAATCTTCTGAAACTCCGCAATACCTCAACAAAGTAATGCAGCAGAAAAGCCGCTATATGGATAAGGATATTTTTCAGCCGGGAATTGGCGATACTGAAGCCGTAACCGGTGCCACATATAGTTCCAAAGGCATTGCCAAAACGCTGGAAAAAGCCGGTGCCGCCTTCGGCAAACTCATCGGAACTCCATCGAAGCAGACGCCTGTAGCCGATCTTCCGTCAACTCCCGGTGGCGATGCCGCCGCAGTCAATAATCCCCCGCCCGGCGGTTCCCGCGATATTGACGCCAAACAATACGCTTCCCTGATTAAGCAGAAACGTCTGTCCGACAAGCCGGCCATGTATGCCGAACCCGCCAAATAGAACGCGGTAAATATCAGGCTGACTGGTTCAGTGCTTTTTATACTCTGCACGGCTGAAAATTCAACTTTAGATTGCGAAGATTTTGAGAATTGGTTCGTATTCTGAGAGGCTGCCGATACCGG
>CAIMFA010000342.1 GCA_903840185.1 uncultured Lentisphaeria bacterium
AATCCGAAACTGCTGGAAATACTGGATTACACTAACGGATCACAAGCATGGCAGCAGATTGACATGGGGCACGAAACTGCGTTCAAATCCATTACCGGCGGGATTTTTGAGTTTGGCTTTTCCGATGCCGTTTTGCAGATGTGGGCGGCATTCATCCATGAACTGCACCATGGCAGGCCGCTGTCTAAATTCGCCGCGTGTGTAACCCCGGCGGAAGCGGCGTTGAGCCACCGGCTGTTTACCGTGGCATTGGAGTCGCATAAGAAACATCAGGTTGCAGCCCTTTAAATTATAAAGCGTGGAGATATTGTATTGTTATGTCAACAGCAGGGGCAAAAATTTTTCTGATTGGACTGGATCTTGGCACCAGCGCTATTAAAGGGGTGCTGATGGATCAGTACGGGAGAGTTATTGCCGAAGCTGAAAAAAATACTACATTCAACCATCCTCAGTCAGGCTGGTGCGAAATTTCCCCGGAACAGCATTATCAGGATGTTTGCGGAGTGATTCGCAAGCTGGCCGCCGTCGCTCCAACTCCGGTGACTGCACTGGCAATGGCCGCCGCATCCGGTAACACCCTGCTGGCCGATTCCTCCGGGCAGCCATTGACCAATATTATCAACTGGCTGGACTGCCGTGAAGAACAGGCAAAAACGCCATCCTTGAAGCAATTTTCATCTGAGAAAGTCAGACAGATCACCGGTTGGCCATGCGTGGATATTTTCCCATTAGCGCATCTGGCATGGCTGCGGGAAAATACGCCGGATTTATATAAAAATGCCGGACACTACTGCATGAATACCGACTGGCTGCTGTTCCGGCTTACCGGCAACTGGGTGATGGATTATTCCACCGCAACTACATTTCACCTGCAGAATCAAACTGGAAAATGCTGGCACCTGGCATTTTTGAAAATGCTGGATATTTCTGCGGAAAAACTTTCCCGTCTCGCTGGTTCCGGCGAATGTGCCGGGAATTTGACATCGCAAGCAGCACAGGACACAGGTCTTTCAGTCAGCACGCAAGTAATCACCGGCTGCTTCGATCATCCGGCGGCGGCGCGCGCCGCCGGAGCGCTGGAGCCAGGACAACTGCTGCTGTCCTGCGGCACGTCCTGGGTAGGATTTTTTCCTGAACTGGAACGTCAGAAAATAATTGATCTGGAATTGCTCTGCGATCCTTTTTTGTCCAATCGCGGCGGCCCATGGGGTGCAATTTTTTCGATTCCGTATATCGGCCGCACCATTGACGCCTATATTAATAACTACATCGCGCCTGGCGAAACTGATAAATACCGGATATTCAATGAATTAGCGGAAGAGGCCAAACCAGGCGCTGATGGTTTGAAAATAGACCTGCGCGAGCCGCCGCGTCAAGTTGAGGCGGAACGGCGGAATATCAGCCGGGCGGTAATGGAGGGCGCTGCGGAACTGCTCAATGACAAATTGAACCATTTAAAAGAGCATGGCATAAACTTCAAAAAAGCAGTGATGACCGGCGGACCGTCTCACAGTCCTGTATGGCCGCAGATCATCGCGGAAACTACCGGACTTAAACTTATTATTGGCTCTCGCCATGCCGGAGCTAAGGGGGCTGCGCTGCTGGCCGGCATTGGCACCGGAATATATCGCGATGAATATGATGCTTATAAAACTGCGGGAGATCATTATGGCTGTTGATTACAAACAATCCGACCAGGCTGTTTACGAAACAGAACTTAAAGATTTTCTGCCGGAAAAAATCTTTGACGGCCATGTGCATTTATTTGACGAATCCTGTCTGCCGCAAGGATATGAATTTCCTGAGAAAGACTGCTGCCGGAAGTTCGGCGGTCAATTCACGCTGGAGCTGTGTCTGGAATATATCCGGACAATACTGCCGGAACAGGATTTTTACCTTAACAGTTTCGGTCATCCGTCAGTGGAATTCAGTCTCGATTCCGGTGCGCAATACACCGGCAGGGTATCTGACAACAAACGGTATTTCGGCATGGCCATGGTATCGCCGCATGACAGTATCGCTTCCGTGCAAAAACGGATCAGCGCCAACCGGCTTATCGGTTATAAGCCTTATCTGAATTTTGTTGACTGGAAGAAGAAAGACGAAATCACGATTTTTGACATGCTGCCGGATGAGCAGATGGAATATGCGGACGCCGGCGGACTGGCGGTGACATTGCATATTCCCCGTCCCGGCCGGCTGGCCGATCATGTGAACCAGCAGCAAATGATCGAACTCTGCCGCCGGTATCCGAATGTCAAAATCATTTTTGCGCATATCGGACGTGCCTATTATCTGCAAAATGTCATTGGGTATCTGGATGGCATTGCCGGATGTCCCAATGCTTATATTGATACAGCGATGGTCAACCATGAAGGCGTACTGGAATATGCTTTCAACAAATTCCCGCGGGAACGCATCCTGTTCGGTTCGGACGCTCCGATTGCACTGCTGCGCGGCAAATCGGTGGAAATCAATAACCAGTACGCTTATCTGATGGGCGAAGATTACCAGATTGGCAGCACAATTTACGATGCCGGACATGCGGTCGAGTTCACCTCGTTTTATTATGAACAACTTCGCGCAATCAAACTTGCCGCCGGCCGGGCCGGGCTTTCCGGCACGGAAGTTGAGAACATCTTTTTTGGAAATGCGTTCCGCTTATTTTCACAAATAGCGATAAATTTATCGTAGAGAAATTTGTATTTTAACAGGGATATACAGGATATACAGGATAAAAAAACGTTTCACCATGAAGGACATGAAGATAATGAAGAAAATACATGTAGTCAGTGAATGCATGCGGCGTAACCGCATTCATCCGCTGACTCCTTTTTTTGTTCCTATTTCGTGTCTTTTCGTGTTTTTCGTGGTCCCGCGACTGCGGGAAGGATTTCTCTGTGCCTTGCTAACTCTCGGGTTAGTCCCGCTGCTGCGGGATGTCTCTGTGGTTAAAGTCCCGGCGTAGCCGGTTAATTGCAAAATATATTTGAGGAATATGCGATGAACAAACCAGTTGTCGGACTGTTGCCGTTGTATCTTGAACTATATGATCAGGTCGTGCCTGAAAACCGTCCGGCGGCGGAAGCTTTTGCCGGGATGATCCGGGATGAACTGGAAAAGTTGAATATTGAAGTAATTGCCTCTCCGGTTTGTTGTGTAAAACAGCAATTTTCGAAGGCTGTAAAAGCCTTTGAGAAGAAGCGTGTTGACGCGATAGTGACGCTGCATCTGGCATACTCGCCGTCGCTGGAATCCGTCGAGGTGCTGGCTGCAACCAAATTGCCGCTGATTGTGCTGGACACCACGCCGGACTTCGATTTCGGGTTTAATACTGGCGCTGACAGAATCATGTACAATCACGGAATTCACGGTGTACAGGATCTGTGCAATATGCTACGGCGCAAAGACAAGCATTTTATGCTGGAAGCCGGACACTGGCAGCAATCGGATGTGCTGACAAGAGTCGCAGCCGATATTAAAGCATGCATCGCTGCCGCCGCCATGAAAACCGCCCGGGTCGGCATCATCGGCCGGCCATTTCCAGGCATGGGTGACTTCGCGATTCCGTTCGCCGATTTGAAAAAAAATATCGGTATGGAGGTAATTCAGGCAACTGCGGCGAAATTCAAGGCTATACAACCTGCGTCTGCTGAAATCGCTGAAGAATTGAAATTGCACGATAAGCTGTTTAAAGTCGGCAAGGCTTCGGAAGAATGCCTTGCCAGGACTGCCGCTACATCATTGACCGTCAGAAAATGGATAGCAAAAGAAAAACTCACGGCATTTACGTTCAACTTCCTTGATATTGACCGCAAATGCGGACTCGGCACGGTGCCTTTCCTGGAAGCGTCAATGGCAATGTCGCGCGGCATTGGCTATGCCGGGGAAGGCGATGTACTGACCGCCGCCTTTGCTGCGTCGCTGGCGAAGGTTTTCCCTGAAACAACGTTCTCGGAAATGTTCTGCCCTGACTGGAAAGGCAACAAAGTTTTTCTGTCACACATGGGCGAGTTGAATGTCGATGTTATTAACGGCAAGCCGGAGTTGCTGGAAAAAGAGTTTCCGTTTTTCAAAGCTGACAGTCCGGCACTGGTTCAGGGGTGTATGAAATCCGGTCCGGCCGCGCTGGTCAATCTGGCTCCCGGCCCGCGTGATTCGTTTACTATGATCGTATGTTTCGGTGATGTCCGCACGCCGCGCAAAAATAAAATTGCCGGCATCAGCGGCTGGTTTGAACCGGATATCCCCCTGAAAGATATGCTGGCTGAATATAGTCGTCACGGCGGCACCCATCATCTGGCGCTGGTCTATAATCCTGATTATAATATACTGAACCGGTA
>CAIMFA010000343.1 GCA_903840185.1 uncultured Lentisphaeria bacterium
ATTTAATATAAGCAAAATTTGAAATCTCAATTAATGGGGCAATTGTTGTGCACAGCATAAGAAAAAATATGAAAACGTCTGCAATTGACATTTTGCAGATTGACATGAAAATCACTAGTATCCACAGAATACACAGCAGCGAGAAATAAATAACGTAAACTCGAATAAGTTGTTTTTTTAATATCCATGAAAGTGGAATAAACGGAATAAATCCAAGACATGCGATAAAGATGAAAAACAGGCGCTGATGAAATAGCATTTCTTTCAGAGCAAAACTTGCTAACATATACCATACATATGCAAAGTACCAAATAAATAAACCGCCTGCATAACGTAATACTGACAACCCGTAATTGCATATCATTTGTCTATTCATCGGAATATCCTATACAAAGCACTTATATCATTTATGGAATATATAAGAATTTTAATCAAAAGCAATATAAAAATGCAACGTTGCTATTGCAAAAAATGTAATTTGAACTCTTTTATCGGGGTTGACATACTTTTAAATCCTGAAGGGTGAAATAATAACAACAACGGAATCTATTCCCGCTTTGCTTGAAAAGGCCATTACCGCGCGCGGACATCTGCTGGATGCCCGGCACGAGTCCGCCATCCGGTTGTTCAACGGTTTTATTGAGGGATATCCGGATATCGCCATTGATCTTTACGCCGCTACCGCAGTTATTCACAACTATGCCGATCCAATAGAGAATGGAATGGCGGCAGTTGCTGAAGCCATGCGCATTCTGCAAAGTATTCTACCCTGGATCCGCGTAGTGATCCTAAAAACGCGCAACAGTCAGCTGGCGGAGGAAAGGCGCGGAAAAATCCTTACCGGCGTCATTGCCGACCGTGCTGTAAGGGAACATGACGTGTGGTATGCGGTTGATTTGTGCATGAACCGTGACGCCAGTTTGTATCTCGATACGCGCAATCTGCGCGGCTGGGCGCTGCAGCACTTAAGCGAAAAAACGGTGTTGAACACTTTTGCGTACACCGGCAGCCTCGGAGTCGCCGCGCTGGCAGGCGGAGCAAAACGGGTTGTACAACTTGACCGCAGCAGCCTTTTTCTAAATCTCGCTAAAACCTCGTATGAAATGAATAATTTTCCCATTTCGAAAAAAGATTTTATCATCGGGGATTTCTGGGAGGAGGTCAGCCGGCTCAAGCAGAAAGGTGAACATTTCGACTGTGTTTTTGTTGATCCGCCATTCTTTGCCGTAAATCATCAGCAAGGCGTGGTTGATCTGGTCAACAACTGCACCAGAATGATTAATAAAGTACGTCCGCTGATTAACGACGGAGGTTATTTAGTCACTATAAACAACGCTTTGTACGTCAGCGGGAATGAATATATGGAGACGCTTGAAAAACTATGTGCTGACGGATATTTGAAAATTGCGGAATTAATCCCGATTCCGAATGATTTTGCCGGATATCCGGAAACCCGAACCGGCATTCCAGTCACAGATCCCGCACCGTTCAACCATTCCACCAAAATCGCAATTCTCGAAGTCAGACGGGGTAAATTGTTCTAGTTTCCCCTTTTAATATTTTATGGTGGTGCTTTCAGGCATCGCTTTTTGACCTGAATATTTAATGAATCCCCATTTGCCATTTTGTTTTACTTTAGCCCAACCGTCGTGGAAGATTAATGCCGCTTCTTCAAATTGACATGGAATAACAAATTTTCCAGTTTTATCAATGAAACCATATTTGCCATTTTGGCGAACTTGGGCTAATCCTTCGTGAAATCCGAACACTTCCCAATCCAATTGACATGGAATGATGGTCTTGCCAGTTTTATCAATGAATGCACATTTATCATCTTGCTTGCCATTTTTCATAAAGAGGCTTTTAACTGTATCAATAAATCCTCTTTTGTTATTTTGCCAAACATAAACTAATC
>CAIMFA010000344.1 GCA_903840185.1 uncultured Lentisphaeria bacterium
ATGTCTGTTCTATGTCTGTATTGATTATACTGCATCTCTTCTGATATGTCAATATCTTAATTTTTATTTTAAGAAAAAAGACAACATTTCTTTTGAATTAGCAATATAGAAAAATATATTGATTGGATAATCATTTGAAAGGAACATTTATGGTAACGCTGAAAACATCAATGGGCGATATTAAGCTGAAACTGTTTGACAAGGAAGCTCCGGAAACCGTCAAGAATTTTCTGCAATATGTCACAGACGGACATTACAACAACACCGTTTTTCACCGCGTGATCAACGGGTTCATGATCCAGGGCGGCGGCTTCGATGCCAAATTCACCCAGAAACCGACCCGCACACCGGTTAAAAACGAAGCCGACAACCAGATCAGCAACAAGCGCGGCACCGTCGCGATGGCCAGAACCTCCGATCCGCACAGCGCCTCCGCGCAGTTCTTCATCAACGTTGCGGACAATAAATTCCTGGACTTCAAAGCCCCGACTCCGCAGCACTACGGCTATTGCGTGTTCGGCGAAGTTGTCGAAGGCATGGATATCATTGATAAAATCAAGGGTGTCCGTACCGGATCGAAAAACGGGCATCAGGATGTGCCTGCGGAAAACATATTAATCCTGGAAGCAGTCGCGGACTGAACTCAGGCAGTATTCCGCACTGCATCAGATTATACTCTATCAGGTTGAAAATTTAGCATAGACGAGTCGGCTTGTGGATTGGATTTTTTCGATCCGGCTGATTGGCGATATGAATATCGCCTGAAGGAGGAACAAAAAAAATACAGTCCAGCGCCTGAGGGATTGCGATCTTTCGAGTTTGGATTCGCACTCTTCGAGGCCTTCGATACCCCGGTATCGGCAGCCTCTCAGAATACGAACCAATTCTCAAAATCTTCGCAATCTATTTTAAATTTTCAACCTAATAGAGTATAAGGCTGTTCTTCTAATGAAAACAGTGGACGAAATCATCAGAAGCAGGCGGCGCAGCATTGGAATCCAGGTCAAGGATGACGGCAGGGTTATTGTGCGGGCGCCGCTGCGGATGCCCGATCAGGCGATCCAGGATACCATTAACAAGTATCGCGACTGGATCATTGCCAAGCGCAAGCAGGTGGAGGAGCGCAGAAAGGCAGTTCCGGCGGAAACTTTCAATGAAGGAGATTTGTTCTATTTCCTCGGCGTAAAGTATCCCCTGGTTTTCCGGCAGAATCTGCCTGCCGACATCGTCTTTGACAATGCTCTCTACACCGCCCCCGCCCCGCCGGTATTCGTCAGAAAACGGCTGGAAACCTGGTACCGGAAGACCGCCAGAAAGGTTATCACCTCAAAAATCAATGCGCTGGCGGCGGCGTTCGAGTTGAAACACCATGCGGTAAAAATCAATTCCGCCAATCAGCGCTGGGGCTCCTGCACCTGCAAAGGCACCCTGAATTTCCCCTGGCGGCTGATCATGTGTCCGGAACCCGTTCTGGATTATGTCATTGTCCACGAAATGGCCCACCTCAAACAGATGAACCATTCAAAACGCTTCTGGAGCGTAGTGGAAATCATGTGTCCCGATTATGCTGAACGCAAGAAATGGCTCGCCGACAACGCCCATCTCTTCAGCCATTTCTAATACCGATTCGCAATCTTAAAGCCAGTAACGACAAGAACAATTTTGAGAATTATTTGGGAATAGCGACGGAAGCCCGATATGAATATCGGGGGGATGGATCCGTTTTCAAATAAACGCAAAAGGGCCTTGCCGCGAAGCGGTTGCGTTTCCGCCATGCCGGATACGTGCTGTACGAGTTCAGTCGCTACCCTGGTAGCGCCAGCCTCGTCCAGCCCGTCCCTGCAAAGACGGAATCCGCAATCCTTACTAGCTTTAAGATTGCGATTCGGTATAAACAAATGTATTTCAATTCCTCAAAATTTGATCTGTTACTTGATTTTACTATTTGCAACTATACAATAAGTAAGCAACAATAATTATCTTTCAAAGAGGGCAAAAATGAAGTTCTTACTCGCAACTGTTCTCGGATGTCTAATGTTCTCAACCGCGTTCAGCGCCGATTCCACGGCAAAAGACGGTAAATCAAGCATCGTCACCATTAAAACCTCAATGGGCGATATCAAGGTGAAACTGTTTGACCAGGCGGCACCTGAAACTGTCAAAAACTTCCTGCAGTATGTCACGGACGGGCATTACAGTAATACCGTTTTTCACCGTGTGATTAAAGGTTTTATGATTCAGGGCGGCGGATTTGACACCAAGTTAAATCAAAAAAAGACCCGCGCACCAATCAAAAATGAAGCGGATAACAAGCTCAGCAATGAACGCGGAACCATCGCGATGGCCAGAACTCCCGACCCGCACAGCGCCTCCGCGCAGTTCTTCATAAATCTCGCGGACAACAAATTTTTGGATTTCAGCGCTCCGAACGCGCAGCAGTACGGTTATTGCGTATTCGGCAAAGTCATTGCAGGAATGGATGTGGTTGATAAGATCGCGGACGTCAACACCGGTTTTAAAAACGGCCAGCAGGATGTGCCGTATGACAATGTAATAATTCTGGAAATCGTCAAAAACTGACCAGGCAGATATTTCACTGGAAACAACGGCTGAATGGCGATTATCGTTCATTCAGCCGTTTCCTTTAATGGCCGGCAGAGCAATCCTGCCATAAAAAAGGATGCCAATTTTCTGTACAAATTGTTTTTTTCGAACTTTTTTTTAACTTTTTTCAAACTTTTTTAACAAAAATCGATTGACGGCTGTATAATATAAACAAGTTTATTTACCGTTTGCTGCGTTCCGCGTCGGCATTTGTTCTCTCCGCTGTCGCCGCGGCCGCAGCAGACGGTTTTTTATTTCCATCTCATTAATCCGCAAAACAATCTGTAAATCCGTTATCAAAGCTTCAACAGGATTTGATCTACTTGCATTTTTCGCATGTCACTGGCGTACGGGCCCGGAATCGCTCACAGCACGGACCCGTTCCAGTATCCGGCTGGCGGGCGCGCATTCCGGATCCAGGAACAAGGCCGCCTGTGCATGCTGGCAGGCGGCCTGAGACAGGCCTTGTTCAAGTAGAAATACGGCGAAATTAAAGTGACCTGCAACGGATTGAGGATTAAGCTGCAAGGCCGTCCGGTATTCAGTTGCAGCGCCCTTTAAGTCCCCGGTTTTGAAAAAAGCGTTGGCAAGATTCAGGTGCGCGGATGCGAACTCCGGATCAAGTTCAATGGCGCGTTTATAGTGGATGACAGCATCGGCCAATCGGGATTTAGATGCAAGAACATTGCCAAGATTGTTATGAGGTTCAGACTGGCCGGGGGCAATTTTAATAGAGGCTTCAAAATCGGCGATGGAACCGTCCGGATCATTGAGCCGGAAGCGGAGATCGCCGCGGCTGTTAAGAAGTAATGGTGAGTCAGGTTTGAGTGCAAGGGTATTGTCGAGCAGTGAAAGCGCCTCGACGGACTGCCCGGATTGAATGAGAACACGCACCATGCTGAGCGTTCCCTGGATGGAAGCTGGAACAATTTGAAGCACGCGGCTGTAGGCGGCCGCTGCCGCCTGGAGGTCAGGCGCGGAAGCCTGATGTTCCAGAGCGTAACCGAGGTTATGCCACGCCAGCGCGGCGTAAGGATTGACTGCAATATTCTGCCTGGAGACGGCTTGTACATCCTGAAAATCTTGAACGCGGGCCCAGGTGAGTGAGGAGAATGTCAGCACGATGGCTAAAATCAGGGAATAAAGCGGCAGTTTCATGGCCGGATAACGCCGGACAAGAAAGATGACAGTCGCGGAGAACAGAGCGGTCATGGCTGGAAGAGCAAAATACTGAAAGTGATCGGCAACAGGCGAGTGGACGCGGAACGCCATATCTATCAATCCAAGAACTGGGCCGAGGGTGATAACAAACGCCGCAAGCGCAAAGAGAGCGGCGCGGCTCCATTCGAGGCGATAGCGCGTGGCAAGACAGATCAAGATGGCAAACAGAACCAGAAGGCCGGTCAAAGGCAGCCAGGCGGACGGTTCGGCAGGATTGATTACCCATTTGGGGTAAATCATCGTCAGATTCAGCGGAACAAACGCCTTGCATAGATAAAACCAGATATCCCATCCCGCCCCTGCAATCCGTGAAAGCCATGGTTCCAGCGGAGGTATATCCATATCCTTCATGGCACGCTGCGCCTGAAACCAGATGGTAACCAGCCCCGTAACAAGGGAGAGCGCGAAAAATGGCGCAATGGCAAAGACATCATGGATTGTCACTCTCCGGCGCTTCCACCAGATTATCAGAAGCAGGATGACAGGCATGATGACAACTGCAGATTTAGCAAGCAGAGCAAGCATAAAGGCAGCAAGCGCAAGAATGTAATCGCGGCGGCGGCGCTGATCGCGGAGCTGACGGTCAATGAATGAAAGATAAGCGAGAATGGACAGAAAATAGAAACAGATGGAAAGCGTGTTTTTGTGCTCGCTGATCCAGGCGACTGAAGAAACAGCAACCGGGTGAACGGCAAAGAGCATGGCGGCAAGCCATGCCCCGGGTATCCTTAGACGGCCAAGAACGGCCCATAGCAGGAGTGAGCCGGCGAGATGAAGCACGAGATTCACAACGTGATAGCCGCAAGGGGAATCACCGAACAGACGCCACTCGATCCAGAAAACGGTATTGGTGAGAGGAAAATAGTCAACTGATTGAGTGGAAAACCAGATTTTTGAGAGACCGCCAGCGGATTGAACGAGGGCGTTACCAGTAATGAGAGTGTCGTCGTCCCAGATAAATTGAGCATGAAAAACGGATGAGTATGCAATGACGCCAATCATGATGAGGATGGCCCCGGCGAGCCATGGACTGGTTGAAAATGAAGATGAGACCGCTGGTTTATGCCGCGTCATTGAAATACTCCTGAGCGGACCGGCCCTGATTGGGCGGCGGCACTTGCAATTGAAGATAAGTTAAGCGATTTGCCTTTCACTTTAGACCTAAAATATGTGATTATTTCTTAAAATGAGCAGGCAATGTACATATATTTTAATGGCAGGCTGTGTCATATCATTCACTCAAATAATCAATATCAAAAAAAACTGTATTCCTTAATAAAGCGGCCGTAATACTCTAGTATATCGAATCTCCGCTTACCCGCCATCTCAAAAAAAAGGCTGCATCTGGTTGATGCAGCCTTTTGAATATCTGTGTAATTCAGATTATTTCACCGGCGTTGTTCCATCAGTTGTAACGGGCTGTCTGTTGGCCGAATATGCTTTCTTGCCCCAGAGGAAGTTATTGGTGTCAAGTGTTTCAGCCAGGGTCTTCGGTTCAGAATGTCCGTCAGCGAACATGTAGTTGGCGCGGTCATTATGCCTGTCCCACTGCACATAGTTGATGTGAATTGAAGAAGCCGTGGGTGCCAGAGCCGCCGCTGTTGCGTCCGCAACTGTGTTTGCAACCAGCACGGGATTAGCAGCATCGTTTTCAGCATCATACGCCTTACTGGATGTGCCGTTACCCACGCCGGAAACAGGGCGATGAGACTTAAGCGCGGCGCCGCCGCCGGAGGAGGAACCCATCAGACGATCATAGACATGAGTAAACTCAGCCATCAGAATTTCGCTGGACGGAGCTTTCAAGTCGGTGTCTTTGACGCATCTCAGACGGTCGGTCAGGCTGGATTTTTTCAAGCGCGGCATGATCAGCTCGTTGACGGTGTAGCTGATACGCGGAACCTGGAAGTCAACGCCCGCTAAAGGAGTCTGACCGTCAGGAGAGGAAACCGGCTCGCCATACGCATTAACTCCGCCGGTATAACAGGCCGGAGCCCAGCCGCCATTGGCCATGGACGGGCAGACAAACGCTTTGTTCTGTTTGACGTAGTTGCGGATCAGACCGCTCCAGTGCATGTACGGCGCAGCGGTATTATCAGGATAATAATAAGCCATCGAGAAGACGCCTTTGTTGTCATCCTTGTACATCATGATCCCGATTCCCATCTGCTTTTCGTTGCTCAGGCACAGTGAGGCGCGGCCTTTTTCGCGAGCTGAATTCAGCGCGGGCAGCAGCATCCCGGCCAGAATTGCGATGATGGCGATGACCACCAGCAGTTCAATGAGTGTGAAATTCCCTTTACGATTCATCATTTCCTTTTCTCCTTTTTTAGTTTCCATTTGTATTTTCATTTCCATCTCCGAAACCGATTCAGGTTTCCGTTTTACTATCATTCTTTTTGTTTCCGTTTCCGGTTTTCGATTCATCATCATCATTTATTTCCTGTTGCTCCTTCCTTTCTTCATTTATGATTTTTGGTTTACTATTCCCTGTTTATGTTTATTAGTTTACAGCATAAGATAAACATCTGCAATAGCCCTAACCTATTGCTAATAATAAACCAACATTCCTAACCCGATCTGAAGAAAACTCATCATCATAAACTGACAATTCGCGGCTTAATAATTGGGAATTACATACTAAAAACAGTGTGCGTCAAGCACAAACAGACAGCGAAGCAGCACTTCAGCACTTCAACACTTCAGCACTTCAGCACTTCAGAACTTCAGAACTTCAGAACTTTAGAACTCTATTTATGCTGTCTTGTGGAAGTATTCGGGGATGCAGTCATTGACCGCTGCAAGCATTATGTGGTATAGATCACCCACCCATGACGGCGGGGGGGAAGGCTGGTGACTGGACATAAAAGCTCCATAGGAATCTTCGTGTTCCGGAGCATAACCATGCATCCCCGGATAAGATTGGCGAATGTGGTCATTGGGTTCAACCTGATAGCCGGGATCCAGAAGCAACACCATTTCACCGTACATGTTGTCGGCAAAATTTATGTTGTATTTCCTCATTTCCTCATCGTTTAAGATACGGGTATGGGGAATATTGCGCAGGCGCTCGACAATGATGGATTTAGCCTCATGGTCAAGATACCAGAACCTGACCATGGTGGGGTCATAAAACGCGATATAATCCCTGCCGAAGGCCAGCCCCAGTCGGCTGATTATATTTTTTATATCTACAACCGACTGCCGTGCGGTCATGCCGTGTCCGGACATTACCGAGACGGAATATTTTTCGTAATGCGCATCCGCTTCAGCGATGATGTTTTCAATCTGCTTTGCATAATGCTTCAAACTGTCAGCTATTTTTTGCTCATCGGCCGGTGCATGGTGGAGAATTTTATCCAGCCCGGACATGAACAGCAGACAGAACTGAGCTTGCTTGTGCTTGATTGCTTCAAGCATGTCCTTGAGATTCTGCTCTTCGCTTTTCCGCCAGTCGGAAATCATATGCGGAATATTTTTTTCATGCAGATGATCAAAAACACTCTTTGACGGCGCAGTTCCGCCTCTGGCAAAAACATCCCGGCTTCCTGCGTAATCGAAAAAGCGCAATCTGCCGGGCGGCAGGGATAAATGGTCAAAACACCAGGAATACCCTCTGAATTTCAGGAATAACCCGGAACTCAGTTCTGTCTTCACCTTGCGGCCTTCCTCGCAGGGCAGATAATGCAGCAGCAGCCCCAGCATTTCCCGCAGGGAATGGCGCGGGGAATAATAGTAATTGCCGAAATGTTTATGCACATTGGGCGGCTGCCCGGTCAAGGCGGTCGTCAAAGAGGTAACAGAATCCCCCAGTTGCGAACACACCGGATAACGGTAATGCAGAATGTCCGGGAGAAAATCATTCCTCCGCAAAATCTCCCAGCCCGCGGAATCCAGATAAATGAAAATGTGTATTTTGTTCATTGCTGAAAAATGAGTTTATTAGTTTTTCGCAACGATGAATTTCTTAAAGCATGGTTGTACTTGCCGGGATATTTCAGGCGCATTAGTACTGACAGGCATTTTTCGTCGGGACCTTCAAAAATCACGATCCCGTTTTTGATGATCCGGCATTGACGGCTGAATTTCGCTGCTTTCATCTTCAATCCCCCCATAGGAGTGGACAAAGGGACTGAAATCAACTGCCAGAGTATGGATCGCTCCGGCAGTTGATTCCAGCCCAAAAGCTCTCCCCTTCATTTACTCCTCGCTCAACCCCTCATATCTATCGCCCGAAGGCGCCCTTATGATCAAGCCGTCTATGACATAGGACATGTCATTCTATTGACACTTTCGTTCCAATAGGGAATATAATATATAGAAAGTTCCGTGCCAACTTTCTGAAAATAATTTAAGCCATTCTGAATAAACTATTTATACATTCATATCATATAGCCGTCATTTTTTTACGTTATAAATTAAAATTGATAAATAACACCTAGTAAGTCAATTAAGTAGTTAATAATTAAGATATTAGATAGATAAATAAAAAATATTTACTTATCAATTTATATTGATATAGTTTTCTTAAGATAAAGGAATAAATCTGCCGGAACGGCCGCTGACGCCACGATTTGCACAATAACTCATGCGTCCGTTAACCCATACGGAGCGAATACCTTGCGCCGCCCGGTGCGGAGCGGCAAAATCTGCCGGCGAATTAAAATGACCGAGATCAAAGAGGACAAGATCCGCATAAGCGCCGGGCGCGATTCTGCCACGCTCTTTCAAGCCGAATACAGCGGCGGGCAGCGAAGTGCATTTTCTGATGATTTTCTCCAATGGCAGAATATCTTTCAGCAACGCGAAGAATTCCGGAAACGCGCCGA
>CAIMFA010000345.1 GCA_903840185.1 uncultured Lentisphaeria bacterium
CGTCGATTCTCTTACAACTAGCTTCACTTCCAGTTTCCGGTTTTCAGTCTTGTGCAAGATATCTTGCCTCTTATTTTTTATAGCGTCTATCAGCATGTTTGCCGTTTCCCTGCCCATCTCTTCGAAAGGCTGGGCCACCGTAGTCAACGGGACTGTCGCATATTTTGCAACATCCAGATCGGCAAAGCCGATGACTGAAAGTTCTTCAGGCACTTTTATGCCTATTTGATAAGCCGTCTGCAGCACATTACAGGCAATGTAATCGGAATAACAGATAACTGCGGTCGGTCTCTTATCCTCGCTTCCGGACAGCAGTTCTCTGATGACCGGCAGATTCTCATCTACCAGGCGAATTTTACTTTCCGGATAGTCCGTACTGATGCCGTATGCAATCTGCATGACGCCGGAGCGTGGAACATACTCCTTCATTCCGGCAACAAAGCCATTTTCACGACTTACCGTAAATTCCAGCCGGAGCCGGTTTGAAATGTATGCAATCCGTCGGTGCCCGAGTCCGGCAAGATATTTAACCGCCTCCTTGGTGCCTTGGAAGTCGTCCGTGGTAACGCCGATGCCGGCGGATGTGCTGCTCAGATTGACGGTCGCGCATGGGATATGTTTTTTAGCCGCTTCGCTCCGGATAAAATCAAGATCAATGCTTCTGTCGGAATGGAAAATCACCCCGGCAACACGCTGCTCGATTAACTGCCGGATAATATTCTCCGGCGTGCTATGCGCCAAATGATATACTTTCACCGCGAAACTCTGCCGGGTGGCTTCCTCCACAATGCCGGACATGATCTTGCCGGTATACTCCCAGGCTCCGGTATCACATGAAACAAACGCGATCACATCATTTCTGCCGGTAGCCATTGAACGCGCAATTTCGTTGCGCTGATAGCCGAGCTGATCAGCAGCGGCTCTAATGCGCTCGCTGGCAACATCGCTGATGCGGAGCTGCTTGGCCTTGCCGTTCAAAACGCATGAAACGGTGGCATGGCTTACTCCGGCCTCTCTCGCAATGTCTTTGATCGTGACCATAAAATCCTTCTAAAAACTTAATTTAAATCCCGGATACACGTTTTAGCTATTACTAGAATACACGCTTTAGCAAATTCTGTCAATACCCCTTTTTAAAAAAGCAACAAAATTTTATGATCGAAGCGTAGAATTAGTTAGGTAAAGCGGACAGCCCCCGAACAAATTAACATGAATATTGAATTTAAAACGAACTGCAAAACTTGAGTTATGAATTCATCGATTTGAATTCGAACCAGTTGATGTTTACTCCATGATTGCATTCCTGGTCGCGGATATAGATATTGAAAATATGTTCACCGGCGGCGAGATCCAGTTTGACTGGGCCCTGCGTACTCCAGATCTGTCCATCACCGGTGGCGCGGATTTGCAGTTTGCCTGTAGGACAGTTATCCAGTGCAAATTCAAGGTGTGACGTGTCAAAGATAGTTGCCACCCGGATTGAAAACTCATAGCAGCCGGCTTTTTCGATTTCGAGATTATAAATCAGATAGGTGTCGTTACCGCGCTGATCCTTACCTAGCCGGGTGTGGTTGAATCCGCCGTCGATGTCCTGGCACGGTTCGGCTTGAGTCCATGTACATGAGACCGCTGTCATCTCGATTGCTTTGATACGTGTTATCCCTGAACTTGCGATACGGTGGGATATACCGAAATCCTGCTTTTTGAATTTGCCGGTTTTCATCACCAGCTCAAGAACGCGCCGGACGCTACGCTCCATGATCGGGAGCGGCAGCAGCCAATTGACGTATTCGACCGCCATATCAATTTCTTCGGGGTAGCCGAATGGCATTTTGATGTCATTTCCGGCTAATATCTCTTCCCATAAGTGGGTGTTGTTGCGCCAGTCGGTCATGACTGCGCCGTCGAATCCCCACTCTTCACGCAATATACGGGTCAGCAGATTGTAGTTGGTGCTGGTCTTGCTGCCGTTTAGAAGGTTATACGAACTCATTACGCACCACGGTTTGCCTTCTTTGACTGCTATCTCAAAACCCTTTAGGTAGATTTCACGCAACGCCCGTTCTGAAACAATGCTGTCGTAGTGGAGCCGGTCTTCCTCGCGATTATTAGCGGCAAAATGCTTGATGGTTGCTCCCATCCCCTCAGTCTGAACGCCGCGCACGAACGCCGCGGCGCTCTTGCCGGAGACAAGCGGATCTTCGGAGTAGTATTCAAAGTTGCGTCCGCACAAAGGATTGCGGTGTATGTTCAGTCCGGGTGCGAGCAGGATGTCCACCCCTGTAGTAACTCCCTCAAAACCGATTGCCCGGCCCATTTCAAATTGAAGTTTTTCATCCCAGGTACAGGCAATCAGCGTCGTACACGGGAAACAAGTAGTCGGGACAGATTTACGCAACCCGGCCGGACCGTCAGCTGTCTGCGGGCTTGGCACTCCGTATTTTCTGATATTACCAACTCCGGCAGTACCGCGGGGAAAAGCGGGCGGCTGTGCCTGACAGAGTCCAACCAATTCTTCTTTGGTCAGTTGCCGCATGAATTCCGCCATTGACGCCCGCCCTTCGGCAACCTCGATGAGTTTAATAACTTTTTCCGATTTGTCCTGTTCAGCATCTTTTTTCAAGTGATAATTTTCACCGATACCGTCAATGAAACTCGAAACGGCACGGTTACTGGCACGGGGTTCGGAATTATCCACAATGCCGGTTACATCAAATCGTCCATCGGCGCGGAGTATGCGGCTGACTCCGGCAGTCAGCTTGAGACCAGTCGTCTCGACTACACGCAACTCCGGAACTGCAAGATTGCCGGCCGGAAAAAGAGAACGTATGCTGCCGCCGATCATAATCTTGTAGTTACCCGGTTCGAGCAGATAAGCTCCGATGTGCCCGGTTAGGCCGGAGTCATCAAAGCTGGCAAGAGAGCTGGTCGGGAAGGTGAATTTGAGAGTTTCCTCTTCTTCCGGTGCAAGCAGGCATGTTTTGGCATAGGCGCGAAGTTCGAGCGCCGGCTTTTCAAGTTTTCCGGCGGGAGATGCGGAATAGACTTGTACGATCTCACGGCCGCACCGCCTGCCAGTATTGACAACTTTACAAGTAACCGTGATGTTGCTGGTTCCGGACTTAAAATGTATATCACGGTATTCAAGCGCAGTGTAAGATAACCCGAAGCCGAATGGATAGATTACTTTCTCTTTTGCTCCCGGTATCGTTTCAAAATAGCGGTAACCGACGAAAATATCATCTTCATATGGAATCATGCGCCGGTATCGGCAAAACGTATCCGCTGACGGATAGTTCTCATAGTGTTCCGCGAAAGTGTCGGCAAGCTTGCCGGATGGATTTATATTGCCGCAGAGAACATCGGCCGCCGCGCGACCCCCTTCCATACCGGCCTGCCAGGCATAAAGGATTGCGCTGATGCGGGGATTTTTTGCTGCCCACGCCAGATCAATCAATGCACCGGCATTGACCACGACAACAATCCGTTTAAACGCTGATTTTTCAAGTCTGTCTATCAATTCGCGTTCAGAATCGGAGAGCAGGAATTCTCCCGGGATACATTTGCGGTCGCATCCTTCGCCGGAGTTGCGCGAGATCGTAATCAGGGCAACATCGTTTCGGACAGCCGCTTCGGAGATAAATTCGGACGAGGCAGTAAATTCAGGTGATTCTTTCCAGCATCGGCTGACGGCGTGATCGACGATGATTTTCCCCTCCGCTTCTTTTTCGCTCATACCATCAAGCAGATTTACGGTGTAGGCGGAGCATACATCGGCGGAGCCGGTTCCGCCTTTAATAAAGTCGATCTGTCCGCGGCCGAAGAGCGCGATCCGGATATTGTTCTCCAAAGGGAGAGTTTCGGCCTCATTTTTGAGAAGTACCATTCCATCAGCCGCGATCTTTCGCGAAAGCTCGGCATTTTTTTGAAATTCACATGAAAGAGCCATTTATTTTTTCCGGTATGATTTTGCGGACGCAAGACTTTGCTTTATGTCGATTTTGACGTTGATGGCGACAGGTTCTAATGTAGTTCCATCGCCTTTTTACATATCTACATCTTCTTTCCTTTCTTTCATGCCAGATTTGACACTACCTTTTGATTTGATAGATTTAATGATTATTAAGATTTACAGTAACTTTACAGAAATACTTCGTTTAAGTTAAAATGGCAATATTTATGAAAGAAAAGCAGGAAATATCCACCGCCTGCAAAAAGTCTTTCCTTACTGTTTCATGAAACGGCTTGATGCCTTCGGAGAAATTAGCAAAAGCCACTGAATGGACGATTCCATAAATGGATTTATGCGCCGCTCCGATTTCCGCGGCGACTGCTTTCATTCCGCTTTCATTTTCAAAATCACAGCGGTAGACGGACGCTTCGGGGAAAAATTTTTCGACTACAGCAGCGGCATCATCCTTCTGAACAGAAAAAATCAGC
>CAIMFA010000346.1 GCA_903840185.1 uncultured Lentisphaeria bacterium
GCGAAGGGCCGTAATAAGGATTGACGGCGTGGAGATTTAAGGTTACTGGTTCAGCCGGATGTATTATGCGATTTATCATTAGTCGTCATGGTCGTGCGGCTGTTCTTTATTGGCCTTTATTTGTCATGATTTTCATACTCGGTTATAGCATAGTTACAACGTTCTGATCGCTGGTTGTAACGAGCTTAAAACAGCCACGAGCGCTACTGGTCAGGCTGGACTGGAATGCGTGTCCTGGCGTTACCGATCCCCAGTAAACACTGTGCCTTTAACCGCCTTGGACGACATGTAAGAGAAAACCGCTAGAATTACATTCTGGATAGAAGGCATTTATTCCCCATGTTATTAAATAAATTCCATTATCATATTTTGCGGATTAACCGAAAATCAATTACAACAAGGGAAATGGACATGAATCAGGATCAATTATTACAGAACTTGAACACGGAACAGAAACTGGCTGTACTGGCTACGAAAGGTTATGTAAGAATATTAGCTGGGCCGGGGACTGGTAAAACCAAAGTATTAACGAGCAGGATGATTTATCTGATTCAGAACTGCGGGGTGGATGCCGGGAATATTTTATCTGTTACGTTCACGAACAAAGCTGCAAATGAAATGCGAGCTCGGGTTACGAAGGTGCTGGGATATCGTCTCGATTCTAACATTTGTACATTTCACGGCTTCAGTTACAGGTTTCTCCAGACCCATATCCATCTCATGGATTATCCGAATAATTTTATGATCATGGACGGGGATTATCAACTGAAAGTCCTGAGGGAAATATATAGTACTACGGATGTTACCGCTCATGCGATTCCACCGTCAGAGATGTTGGAATACATTGCAGAAATGAAAAGCAAAATTCAGTATATTCCGTGTGAAACTCTGCTGGATCTCGCGCTGGACCCGAGAGAGATTAGAAATGAAATATTTGAAAAGTATCTGCGAAAACAGTGGGCCGCGAAAATGCTTGACTTTGATGATCTGCTCCACTTTACCATACATCTTCTATGCAGGCATGCCGATCTGCTGCATTATTGGCAAAATAAGCTCCAATATATCCAAGTGGATGAATTCCAGGACGTGAATCAGGCGCAGTACGATCTGGTCGCATTGCTACAGGACAAACACCGTAATTTATTTGTCGTCGGTGACCCGGACCAGACGATATATTCGTGGCGTGGTTCTAATATCCGTTTCATCAATGAATTTGAACAAAAGTTTCACGGCGCACAGACCTTTTTATTGACAACCAACTATCGGTCTAGCTCCAGTATCATCGCTGTCTGTAATTCGCTGATTAAACACAATAAGAACCGTATCGACAAACCTTTGGTTCCGGTTACCATGAGCGAAGGGAAAGTTGTACATTATCAGGCGAAGAATATTTATGACGAATCCCATTTTATTGCCGAGTCTATTTGGGAATTAAAAGAAGTGCATAAGTCAGAATTTAAAGATATTGCGATTTTATATCGTTCCAGTTATATCACGAGGCAAATTGAGGAGGCGCTGATTCAATTTCACATTCCCTACACGATAATTAAGGGTACTGCATTTTATGAGAGGCAGGAGATCAAAGACGCGCTGGCCTTTCTGAGGCTCCTGGCGTATGAAGACGACATATCATTTCTCCGGATCATCAATAAACCGGCGCGGGGTATGGGCGCGATGCGGCGCGAACTGCTGAAACGCTATGCGGAACATAACAATGTCTCGCTTCTGCGGGGCCTGATGGATCATGGCGGAGAGCATCCATTTAAGTTTCCTGGCGTCATACATTTTCTGAGTGTATACAAGGACATAAAATCCCGGATGAAAATATTATCAACGGCGGATATCCTGGATGAAATATTGAATCGAACCGGCTATGAGAAATCCTTGCGTCACGACGCGAACGGCGACAGGATAGATAATATCAATGAACTGAAACAATCCTTAAGGCAGCAGGAGACAGAAGCCGGTGGCAAATTGGAAATTACAGAATATTTGTCCAGCATTGCGCTATATGCAGAAATAACAGAGAAGCAGCAACCAAACAGCGTGCAATTAATGACTGTCCATGCGGCAAAGGGACTTGAGTACAAATATATCATTGTTTGCGGGCTGAATGAAGGCAGATTCCCGTCGGCTAAAGTTTCCAGCGCAGAGCAAATGGAAGAAGAACGGAGGCTTGCATATGTCGCGTTCACCCGGGCGATAGACGGCCTGATCCTGACCAATGCCAACGGGCTTGATTTCAAGAATATCCCGCTGCGTCCGTCGCGCTTCCTGTCCGATGTCGCCCCGGGCCTGATTGTCAAGGTGAAGCGGGATAATAATTATCTGGCGTTAGCCGCGAATTCCATTAATCTCTAATATGACATGGATGGAACATTACATGACCAGGGCGGCTATAGGTTGAATTATTCCTGTTACTCGGTTAGAGCTTACCCTAGCACGCTGTGATTTTCAGTGTGCCAGGGTATCGGGCCAGGATGTCTCGAACTGAGGGTTTAAGCAGGGCGGACAGCCATGCCGCACTGCGTCTCTCCAGCCGCTAACGCGATTAATGAATAGCCCGGGATTATTTGACTTCCGGTATCCGCGTTCTGCCAGTCGTACAGCCTTCAGATAATAAGTGCATATTTGTTTTACCTTTTATTTGTAATATTCTATTGGACAATTATTCGTATATTACAATGAAAGTTGCTAGTATTATTGTTCCATTGTTTGTGTATATCGTATTTAGACAGGTTACATTGGAGCTTTCCAGTGGGGGTGCATTATGAACAACAATGATAGCCAGGAAAAACTAGTCGCCGACCTGCGCCAGCGGGCCGAAGAGATTATCCGGAAGCAGGCAGCACAGTCGCCTGCATCTGAAACAATCTCGTCTGAAGAAATCCGCAAGATACTCCACGAACTGTGTGTGCATCAGATCGAACTTGAGATGCAGAATGATGAATTGCGCCAGTCCAATCTAGAACTGCATGCTTCACAGGCGCGCTATTTCGAACTTTACGACCTGGCTCCAGCGGGGTATTGCACTATCAGCGAGCAGGGAATGATCCTGGAAGCCAACCTCGCGGCCCCAGCCCTGCTGGGCATGGGCAGGAACGAGCTGGTCAAGCAGCCGTTCAGCCGGTTCATCCTGAAAGCGGATCAGGACATCTACTCCCTGTGCCGTCAGCAGCTTATGGAGAAAGGGGAACCGCAGGCGTGCGAATTGCGCATGTTGAAGAAGGACGGAACGGCATTCTGGGTGCATCTGGCAATATCCGTCGCACAGGATACTCGTGGTAATCCCGAGGTCCGCGCCGTACTGAGCGACATCACCGAACGGAAGCACGCGGAAGAGGCGCTGGTTGATCTTGCCTCGCAATGGCAAAATACTTTCGATGCTGTAAGCGATGGTGTTTGCCTGCTGGATATTGATCAGCATATTGTGCGCTGCAATAAAGCAATGAGTGATTTATTTTCTAAAAGCAGCACAGATATGATCGGGAAAACATGCTGGGAAGTCATGCATGGAACAAAGGAGCCAATCCTCGAATGTCCCATTAAAAAAATGGGAAAGACGTTGCGGCGTGAAAGCATGGAGCTGAAAATTGCAGATCGATGGTTTGAGGTTACGGTAGACCCGTTCTTCGATGCGGATAAAAAATTGGCTGGAGTTGTTCATATCATCCGCGATATAACTGACTGCACGCTGATGGTGGATGCATTACGGGAAAGTGAAGAAAAATACAGACTCTTGTTTGAGAACGCCGGGGACACGATCTTCATCCATGACAGTGACGGGCTGATACTGGCGGTAAACCAGATGGCTATATCACAACTCGGTTACACACAATCCGAGTTGATGCATATGAATATCAAGCAGGTGGATTCTCCGGACCAAAGTAAGCATGTACCGGAACGGATAGCGAGGCTGATAGAGCATGGATTTCTCTCCTTTGAAACAGTGCATCAGCGTAAAGACGGATCACTCATTCCGACTCATGTAAGCGCACGGCAGATAGTCTGGAATGGTAACCCGGCGACAATGAGCATTTGTCGCGACATCACTGAACGCAAGCAGGCGGAAGAAAAGATCATGTTCAGGAATCTCCTCCTCTCGATACAGCAGGAGGCATCGCTCGACGGCATCCTCGTGGTAGACGACAACAACAATATCAGATGGAATAACCACCATTTTGTCGAAATAATGAACATCCCGCAGGAATTGATAGAAAACAAAATCGACGAGCCTATTTTACAGTTAGTGACGGAACAGATGGCAGATCCACAGCAATTTCTGCGGCGCGTACAATACCTTTATGAACACCGGCGGGAGATCAGTCGCGAAGAGCTTGTCCTCAAGGACGGGAGGATTCTCGACCGTTATTCATCTCCGATGTACGGATCCGACGATCATTACTACGGACGGTGCTGGTATTTTCGAGACATTACCGAGCTTAAACGGGCGGCGAAAGAAATAAAACTCAAGAACGAGGAACTTCAAAAAGCCAATGCAGAAAAAGACAAGTTCTTTTCCATTATTGCCCATGACCTGCGCAGCCCTTTCCAATCTTTTCTGGGTCTAACAAAAGAAATGGCAGAAGAGTTTTCACGGTTGACAAAGGACGAAATACGTGAGATTGCAGTGGGCATGAGAGACTCCGCCGCCAATCTTTTCCGTCTTATCGAAAGTCTGCTGCAATGGTCAATCATGCAGCAGGGATTAATGCATTTTAATCCTAAGGCTGTTTTATTACTTCAAATCGTAAATGAAAGCGTGGCAATGGTGCTGGAACCCGCCAGAAACAAGGGAATTGAAATAACCAGCCATATTCCGGATGACATAAAGGTTTTGGCTGACAGCAACATGCTTCAATCCGTTATTCGCAACCTTGTTTCAAATGCGGTGAAATTCACCGCTAAAGGCGGGTCTATAAATCTGTCGGCGAAATCTGCCGGTGACAATAACGTCGAAATATCCATTAAAGATTCCGGTATTGGCATGAGCAGTAAAATGGTGGACAATTTATTCCGGGTCGATGTCCGGACAAAAAGAAAAGGTACAGAAGGCGAGCCCAGCACCGGACTTGGTCTATTGCTATGCAAAGAATTTGTGGAAAAGCAAGGTGGCAAAATTCGGGTGGAAAGCGAAGAAGGCAAGGGTTCAGTATTTTATTTCACAATTCCATCCAGCACTGCACTAGGGAAAGAAAATGTGATTAAGGATGTGGTTACCGCAGATGAAACAGAAACACAAATTAAACCGCTGAAGATTTTAATTGCCGAAGACGACGAAATATCAGAATCGCTGATTACAATAATGGTCAAGAAGTTCGGCAAAGAAGTTTTAAAAGTAAGAACCGGAGTTGAAGCGGTTGAAGCCTGCCGCAATAACCCTGATATCGACTTGGTCCTGATGGATATTGAAATGCAGGAAATGGATGGATA
>CAIMFA010000347.1 GCA_903840185.1 uncultured Lentisphaeria bacterium
CGTTGTCTGGAATCCGTGGATAGAAAAATCCAAACGCATGCCTGACTTCGGCGATGAGGAATACCACACCATGCTGTGCATTGAAACAACCAACGCGGAGAATGATGCGCGAATCATTGCTCCGGCCGAAAGACATACCTTAAAAGCAATTATCGGATTAGAAAAGAAGGAGCGCGGACAAAAATGAGTTTAATTATTGAGCAGTTCAAAAAGACTTACGGTAAATCTCCGGTTGCGGTTTCCAGAGCTCCGGGTAGACTGGAAATTCTCGGCAACCATACAGACTATAATCAGGGACTGGTGCTGAGCGCGGCGGTTGCACAAAGCACGGAATTCGCCATCGCCCCGGTTCCCGGCAGGAAATGCACACTTTGCGATTTCCGCGACGGCAGCCGGGTGGAATTCAATCTCGATGAAATTGACCAGGCTAAACCGAAAGACTGGAGCAACTATGTCAAAGGCATGATTGTCGAACTGCGCAAACGCGGGATCGAAGTCGGAGCTTTTGAAGGCGCCATCCTGAGCACCGTGCCGCTTTCCGCCGGCATGAGCAGCTCCGCCGCGCTGGAAGTTTCCGCCGGATTCGCGTTCAGCGCCGCCTTCGGCATTGAACTGCCCAAATCCGACTGGGCCAGAGTCGGGCAAGGCGTGGAAAATCATTATATCGGCGTCTCCTCCGGGCTGCTCGATCAGTTCAGCTCGATTTTCGGCCACCACAACGCGCTGATTCTTTCCGATTTCCGCACGGTCGAAGTGCTGAAGACAGTCAACCTGCATGAAGGCTATGTGCTGGTGGTGGCGAATTCAATGGTCAAGCACAATCTCGTGGATTCCGAATACAACACCCGCCGGCAGGACTGCGAAAGCGCCGCCACTAAGATCGGCATGGTGGTCAAATCGGTCAAAGCGCTCCGGGACGTCACCCCTGACATGCTGGAAAGAAACGCTCATCTGCTGACCCGCCAGGAATACCGCCGCGCGCTGCACATCGTCGGCGAAAATGACCGCGTTCTCCGCGGCGTGGAATTTCTGGAGCAGGGCAAAATCGAAGAATTCGGCAAGCTGCTGTTTGAATCACACCGCAGTTCGATAGAGAACTTTGAAAACAGTTGCCCGGAACTGGATTTCCTGGTTGAACAGGCAAAATCAATTCCCGGCTGCCTCGGCGCGCGCCTCAGCGGCGGCGGCTTCGGCGGGATTTCAATTCATCTGGTCGAGGAGGCACTGGCGGAAACCTACTGTCAGCGTCTGGCGACCGCATTCAAGCTTCAGACCGGAAAAGACACTGAAATGATCAAGTGTGCTATTGGCGAAGGTGCTTCTGTAGAAAAGCTCTAATCACTTTAATACCGCGCAATATTTCTCCCGTCCGCAACCATTGCGGGCGGGAGATTCTTCTTTTCAGATATGAAAAATTATGCCCGCCGGATTGAAATTTCCGGATTTACGGCTAAATTAATAGTTTGAAAAAATTCCCCCGGTTATATGCTGTTATTCTTTGGGGAAGTGAGAGATAAAAAACTTAAGGAGATGTGTTAGATGACAAATAATCATTCAAAGCATAAAAATCACGATCATCAGAATGATGAAGCGCAAGCTGCCGGTTTGAAGGATGAAGCGCAAGCTGTCGGTTTGAAGGATGAAGCCGCCGGCGCC
>CAIMFA010000348.1 GCA_903840185.1 uncultured Lentisphaeria bacterium
ATATTCTCCCCCGGCTGTTCATTCTGTCTCCTGACTCCTGTCTCCTGACTCCTCTGCATTTAATGCACCTCCACCGCATGCTGCGGACACAATTTGCGGCAGACCCCGCACTTAACGCATTTTTCCTGAATGATGCGCTGTTTCCGGTAAGGTTTGAATTCAATCGCTCCGGCAGCGCAGTTCTGCGAACAGATAGTGCAGCCGATGCAGTCGCCATTGATCTCAAACCGGATCAAATCTTTGCACTTGCCGGCCGGGCATTTGCCGTCAAGATGCGCTTCGTATTCGTGACGGAAGAAGCGCAGGGTTGACAGCACCGGATTCGGCGCGGTGCGCCCCAGTCCGCAAATGCTGCCGCGTTTAATCAGCCTGCCCAGTTGTTCCAGTTCCCCGATGTCGCCCTTGACGCCTTTTCCGGCGCAGAGCCGGTCGAGGATTGCCAGCATCCGGACGGTGCCGATGCGGCAGAAAGTACATTTGCCGCAGGATTCGCGCCGGGTGAAACTCAGAAAATAGCGCGCGATGTCAACCATGCAGTCATTCTGGTCCAGCACGACCATGCCGCCGGAACCCATGATTGCGCCCAGTTCCTTCAGTTCTTCATAATCTACCGGAGAGTCGGCCTCTGCAGCCGGAATGCATCCCCCGGACGGTCCGCCGATCTGCACCGCTTTAAAAGTCCCGGACGGTACCCCGCCGCCGATTTTTTCGACGATATCGCGGACCGTCATGCCCATCGGCACTTCAATCAATCCGCCGCGTTTAATTTTTCCGGCCAGCGCGAAAGTCTTAGTCCCCCGGCTGTATTTGGTCCCGTAGCGGCTGAAATTTTCCGCGCCGTGTGAAAGAATCCAGGGAACAGAGGCAAAGGTCTCGACGTTATTGACCAGAGTCGGAAAGCCTTTAAAACCGGATTCGGCAGGATATGGCGGACGCAGCGACGGCATGCCGCGACGGCCTTCCAGCGATGCGATCAGCGCGGTTTCCTCGCCGCAGACAAACGCCCCGGCACCTTCGACCACTTCCAGATCAAACGAGAAATCGCTGCCCATAATATTCCGCCCCAGCAAGTTATGTTTCCTGAAGCGTTCCACGGCAGCCCGGACACGCTCCACGGCCAGCGGATATTCCTCGCGGACATAGACAAAGCCGTGCGTCGCACCGACAGCGTAAGCCGCGATAACCATGCCTTCAAGTATCCGGTACGGGAAGGATTCCAGCAGCATCCGGTCCATAAACGCGCCTGGATCGCCTTCGTCGGCATTGCAGACCAGATATTTCTTTTTTCCTTCCGCGCCTGCCACCTGCTGCCATTTCAACCCGGTTGGATAACCGCCGCCGCCGCGTCCGCGCAAGCCGCTGTTTTTGATGATTTCGATAATGCTGGACGGTGCGGCCCGGAGAACATCTTGAAACACGGCCACGCCGTTGAAATCGATATATTGCGAGATGTCGAGCGGGTCCAGTTCTCCGGCGCAATAGGTGACGATGCGCGTCTGCCCGGATTCCTCGCCGCAGTCGCATAATTCATTAAGCTCGGAAACGGCATAACGGCAGACAATTTCCGACTGGCTGCTGCCGAGGATTTCGGCGGCCAGCGCCATGGCTTTCGCCATCAGTTTGCGGCGCATGCCCTGCGGCCGGAAGTGCGCCGTCAGGATGCTGTGGACTGCGTCCGGGCTGACTTTGGCATAATAAAAACTTCTGCCGGAATCGCCGTCGGCAACTTCCAGCAGCGGGGAGCGGAACGACATTCCGGTACAGCCGACCTCTTTCACTTTTACCGGCAGGCCGAGTTGCGTGATGCAGCGTTTCAGTTCGCTTAAAACCGCGCTGCTGCCGGATGCGGCGCAGCTGGAGCAGTTGCACATTCTGACTTCACCGCTGACTTCAATGCCGGCGGACTGCTGTATCTGGTCGGCAATCTGGCGCGAACTCAGAAAATCTTTCAGGACATTTTCAATTTTATCCGGTTCCACCTGCCCGTAAACCACATCGTCAATCCTGACGGCAGGAGCCAGCATGCAGCACCCCAGACAGGCGACGGTTTCCACCGTGAAGAGTCCGGCCGGATCAGTATCGCCGCCTTCCGGTATCGCCAGATACTTGCGGAACGCTTGAAAAACATCATTCGCGCCTTTGACGTGACAGGCGGTGCCGATGCAGACTTGAATAAAATGAACCCCGGCCGGCCGCAACCGGAAACGCGAGTAAAAAGTGGCAACCCCGCTGATTTGTGCCGGTGTGAGACTGGTGATTTGCGGCAGATAGTCCAGCGCCTCCTGCGGCAGATATTTCCAGCGCCGGTTGATGCGCATCAGCAATGGAATAAGCGCCCGGCGTTCGCGTCCGGTTTCAGCCGCCATCGCATCGATTTCATGCAATTCGATATTATTCCCGCTCATCCCGCAATATCCTTAACTTAAATCATCTATTGAAGCAGATGCATGATGAAAATACAGCAGGGCGGACAATAAATCAATCAGGTTGATAGAATTTATCCGGCCGGTAATGCGGGAAAGTAACAGGAAAGTACCTGCGGGAAAAATAGCATGAACCCGGATACTGAATTCGATATGTTTTTTAAAAACATCCAATATCGAAAAGTTACCGGTATAATTCAGCGATTCTTCTTTTGATCGATTGCGGTTTCGCGGCGCAATGTCTCCAATTCGCGGCACAATTCGGCGTTCCTGCCAGTGAGTGAGTCCAGGCGGGAGGCTAAATCCTGAGCTGCGGCATCTGACGGTGCGGCGGCATATCCCTCCTGATTAACCGTCATGGCTTTTTTCGATTCGATGACGCTGATGATCGCCTGCTCGAAATGATGCTGGGCAATGCGCTTTTCATAGTCAATGCCTTCCTCCGCCGCCGCCAGATGGGCAGCTTTCAGTACGGCATTTTTAATATCTCCGCCGGAAACTTCATAGCGTTCCGCCAATGCCTCGAAATCCACATCTTCCGCCAGCGGCGTCTTCGTCGGATGTATTTGCGCCATCCAGATCATTTTGCGTTCGCGCGCCCCGGGCAGCTCGAAGACAATATGAGTACGCACCCGCCGTTGAAACGCCGGATCGAAATTAGTCCAGAGATTAGTGGCGAAAATTACCACTCCGTCATGGTATTCCAATTCCTGAAGCAGAATATTGACGCCCTGATTGGCTTCGCGTTCGTAGCCGAGACTGGTATTGGTAAAACGGCGTCCCGCGATGGAGTCGGCTTCATCGAAGAAGAGCACCACGTCCTGCTGCCGCGCTTCGCGGAATACAGACACCAGATTTTTCCCGGTTTCTCCAGCCCAGCAGCTTTCCAGCTCACTGTAACGCACTGTCAGCAGCCGTTTGCCGAGAAGGTTGGCGACAGCTTCGGCACAGATGGTTTTGCCGGTTCCCGGCGGTCCGGTGAAGTTGAAAATCAGGCCGATGCCGGTGGAATGGCGTTCGCCGAACCCCCAGGTATCGAAAATCAGATGGTGTTTTTCAATCTGGATCAGGGTATCGGCCAGCGCCTGCCGGGTTTTTTCCGGCAGAATGACGTCGGCAAAAGTCTTTCTCGGGTCAACAATCTGCAACAGATCGCCCCGGTAATTGCTGATTTGAATGTCTTTAATCATTAAATTATTCCTATATTTCCCAGGATGGCACCCATTGCTCCATCTCCAGCGCAGGATTGTCGGGAGCTTGTCCCACCTTGACTACTTTGGCTGGTACACCGGCGACTGTCGTATGTTCCTGCACCGACTGCAGCACCACGCTGCCGGCGCCGATTCTTGAACCGCGACCGATTTCAATATTGCCCAGTATTTTCGCCCCGGCGCCGATCAGGGCGCCGCTGCGTACTTTCGGATGACGGTCGCCGGTCTGTTTGCCGGTACCGCCGAGGGTCACTTCGTGCAGTATTGACACATCATCGTCAACCACTGCGGTTTCCCCGATTACAATGCTGGTGGCATGGTCTATCAGAATTCCTGATCCGATCCTGGCCGCCGGGTGGATATCAACGGAAAACGCCTGCGAAATCTGGCTCTGCAAAAAGAGCGCCAGCGCTTTTCTGCCGCTGTTCCAGTAATGGTGCGCCACCCGGTAGCACTGCAATGCCTGAAAACCCTTGTAATAGAGGATTACTACAAAATAATCCTTACAGGCCGGATCTCTGTCCACCACCGCCTGCAAATCGCGGCGGCATTGAGTTTTTATCTCCACATTTACCCGGAATGCCTCCTGAATCAGATCGCGTATTTCCATGATGCTCATCACCGGACTTGCCAGTTTGCTGGCCAGATGAAAGCTCAGTGCATTTTCCAGGGTGCTGTGGCTGAGCACAACCGCATGAAAAAAGCTGGCTAACATCGATTCACGGGCGGTTTCCCGCAGGGCTTCCTGGCGGATTGCCTCCCATATTGTATCGGTTTCGGTGACTAACATATTGATCCTTCCGGCAAAGCCGTTTTACCAGGTATTTTCAGCGCCGGTTACCGCGGCGCCGCTCTCCGCCGCAGATTCAAAAAGCGCGGTGGAGAGATAGCGCTCACCCGAATCCGGAAGGATAACCACAATTGTTTTACCGTCAAACTCCGGATTCTGTGCCAGGCGAACCGCCACCGCTGCTGCGGCACCGCTGGAAATACCGCATAAGATGCCTTCCTCCTGCGCCAGCCGGCGGGCAAATTCAATCGCTTCCAGACTGCTGATGGTTTCGACCCGGTCCAGAATCGTGACATCCAGAGTATGCGGGATGAATCCCGCGCCGATACCCTGAATTCCATGCGGGGCGGGACGTAACTGGTCTCCGGCCAGAAACTGTGTGATCAGCGGACTTTCTTTCGGTTCCACTGCCACGGATAGAATGGGTTTGCCCTGGGTGTTCTTGATGAAACGGGAAATTCCGGTAATGGTGCCGCCGGTTCCAACCCCGGCCACCAGCACATCGACTTTTCCGTCGGTGTCGTTCCATATTTCCGGCCCGGTCGTGGCCTCGTGGATCGCCGGGTTGGCGGGATTTTTAAATTGCTGCGGGAGCCAGTAGTGTTCAGGAAACGATGCGGCAATATCCTCGGCACGTTTAACCGCGCCCTGCATGCCCTCCGCCGCCGGAGTCAGCATCAGTTTAGCGCCGAAAGCGGCCAGTACACGCCGCCGTTCCAGACTCATTGATTCCGGCATGGTCAGTGTCAGTTTATAGCCGCGTGAAGCGGCTGCGAATGCCAGCGCAATACCGGTATTGCCGCTGGTGGGTTCAATAATTTCTTTGCCGGAATTGAGCAGGCCGCGTTTTTCTCCGTCCCAGATCAGCGCCGCGCCGATGCGGCATTTGACCGAATACGCCGGATTGCGGCCTTCTATTTTCGCCAGAACAATGGCTTTCGCGCCCTGGGTCACACGGTTTAGCCGGATCAGCGGAGTACGTCCGATCGCCTTCAGATTATTATCATACCAGTTGCTCACAATGATTCTCCCTGATTTTTTTTCGCCACAAGTTCTATTTCCACCAGCGCTCCCAGCGGCAGTCCGGCGACCGCCACTGTTGACCGTGCCGGATACGGTGCGTTGAAATGAGTCTGATATATTGAGTTCATTCCCGCAAAATCTTTCATTGAAGCCAGATAAACATTGACTTTAATTACATCGTCAAAGGTAAGTCCGGCGCTGTTCAGCACTGCCCGCAAATTGTCGAACACCCGCTGAGTCTGGACGCCGATATCTCCTTCAACCAGTTTCATGGCTGCCGGATCAAGCGGTATTTGCCCGGAAAGGAACAGCAGGTCATCCGCCCATACGGCTTGAGCATAGGGGCCGATAGTTTGCGGCGCATGCTGACTGTTTATTATTTTGCGTGCCATGTTAATCCTTGCTTAATGTTTAGGAACTGTCTCAAAGTAACCTATGTTTTTACACCGTTCTCTTGAATGCTTTTCGCGCCGCTTGCTCGTTACATACCTGCCGGTATGCGCCTCACAAGCAACTCGAAAATCAAATCAGGATATTCGGTGAAAATTCAATAGTTTATTTTGTTCCAGCTCCTTATTACGGGCAATTAATGCGGTTCCTGTCCGCCGGTTGTGCATTTAACGTTTTAGTTTACGGAGCGCCGCCACCAGCGCATCAATGTCTTCAGCCGTATTGTACATGGAAATAGAAGGACGAACGGCAGCCGTCAATCCGAACCGCTTCAACGTCGGCTGAGCACAATGATGCCCGGCCCGGACGGCAATACCTTCGTTGTCCAGATGCTTGCCGATCTCTTCCGTTTTAATTCCGGGGATTACGAATGCAAGCGCGCCGACTTTGTCCGGCGTAGTGCCGATCTGCCGTAATCCGGGAATCGTCGACAGCGCTGCTGTCGCGTATGACATCAGCCCTTCCTCATAAGCGGCAATGCTGCCGATACTGAAACGATTGATATAATCAATTGCCGCTCCCAGTCCGATGGCTCCGGCAATCGGAGGAGTTCCGGCCTCGAATTTTGCCGGCGGCGGATTGAATACCGTACGCTCGAAAGTGACCGATTCGATCATCGAACCGCCGCCCTGCCAGGGCGGCATGTCATCGAGAATTTGACTCTTGCCGTACAACACGCCGATTCCAGTCGGTGCAAACAACTTGTGTCCGGCCAGAGCATAGAAGTCGGCATCCAGCGCCAATACGTTTGTCGGCAGATGCGGCGCCCCCTGAGCCCCGTCAACCAATATTTTAGCGCCGTACTTATGCGCTAACTGTGCCATAATAGCTATTGGCGGAACCGTTCCAAGAACATTGGAAACCTGGGCGATGGCGACAATTTTTGTTCGCGAATTAAGGAGTTTTTCATACTCCTCCAGAATAATCTGGCCGTCATCGTCAATCGGGATTACTTTTAGCACCGCCCCTTTTTCCTTTACCAGAAATTGCCATGGAACAATGTTGGCATGGTGTTCAAAAGTACTGACCAGCACTTCATCGCCGGGGCCGACATTTTTTCTTCCCCAGGCCTGAGCGACCAGATTGATCGCCTCGGTTGCGCCTTTAGTAAAGATAATCTCCGATTTCGAGCCGGCGCCGAGATAATGCTGTACTTTCTCCCTGGCACTCTCATACGCATCTGTAGCCCGCACTGCAAGAGTATGGGCGCCACGATGAATATTGGAGTTGTCGTGAGAGTAAAAGTGCGACACTGCGTCAATGACGCTTTGCGGCTTATGAGTGGTCGCGCCGTTATCCAGCCAGATCAGCGGCTTGCCGTTGATTTTCTGGTGCAGCGCCGGAAAATCGCGCCGGACATCACTGCCCTGGTACGCTGTTTTCTTTTCCGGCTCCGCTTTTTCAGGCGTTGTTGACGGCAGAAAATAGAATTGCGATCCTGTTTCCGTCAACGGAACTCCGCTAAGATTAACTCCGCTTAAACCCAGGCTGAGCAAATCAATTTTGCTGAAGAGATTATCTTCCTTCTGCAATGGCTGCTCTGCGCCTTTGCCCTGCTCCGGTTCCGCTGCTCCGGATTCGGCGGCGGGAGCCGGCGGAGTCAGGAAACCAGGATCAACTTCATTGCCGATATTGCTCAAAAAACCGTTCTCGCCGACTTGCGGCACGTTTCCGGACAAACCAGTCGTCTGTCCCGGCAGACCCAAACTGCCCGCCGGTATAATATAGCCGGATATGTCCGGCACGGCGGTTGATATGCCGGATGATGGTGCGCCGGCAGTTGCGGGAACGGCATAGCCTTCCGGCTCCTGCGTTCCGCCGCCAATGCCCGGCGCATCCGGGGTGGCGGTGTATGCAGCCGACAGCGGCTGTTCACCGGCTGGCGAAGCAGTCGGCGTTTCTTTGAATAACTCATTGGCCAGCCTGGCGACCAGACAATCGTCCAGCGGACTTCCCGGCAGGCCGGGAAATCCTGCAGTCGTCAAGCCGCCGGGATTTTGTTCAGACATGGAGGTCTGGATATTCATAATAGTTCCCCAGGTCGACGTTTTCGAGCACTCCGAGGGCATCATCGGTCAGTACCGCCACCGAGAAGTAGAGACTGAGCAGATAAGAAGCGAGGGCTTTACTGTCGATTCCAGTTAAACGCACGGACAGGCTGGGCAACTGCTCTCCCGGTAATCCGGGGTGATGGAGTCCGACTACGCCCTGGTCTTTTTCCCCGACGCGCACCAGCAGAATGCTGGTCTTGCCGGCCGATTGTTCATTGGCCCCGACGATCGGAATCTTGTCTGAGGGAATGATCGGAATGCCGCGCCAGGTTATGAATCCGCTGCCCCACAGCGGCACGGTCGGCGGCGGAACGCCGCGACGGGTGGCTTCGCGTCCGAATGCCGCAATCGCCTTGGGATGGGCCAGGAAAAACGCGGGTTTCTTCCAGACGCGGGAGATCAATTCGTCCAGATCGTCCGGAGTCGGCGGTCCGCTGCGGGTCGGGATCCGCTGAACTTTGGCCGCGTTGGCCAGCAGGCCGAAATCCTTATTATTGATAATTTCCCATTCCTGCTGTTCCTTGAGGCTTTCGATAGTCAAACGAAGCTGTTCGCGCAACTGGTCAATGGGAGTGCCGTAGAGGTCGCTGACCCGGGTATTGACCTTGATGATGCTTTGCAGTACGCTCAAGTCGTATTCGCGGGGATATTCTTCGTAATCGGCGAAAGTAGCGGGGATTTCATTCTCCCCGTGTTTCCCCAAGTAAACGGCAATCGCTTTTTCGCCGTGCTCATTGGCAATGTCCCGCAACTGGGAGCGTTCTTCCAGGGCGGCGACCAGCGCTTTGCGCAGTTCCGGAGTGTCACGGAGCAACGCTTCCAGTTTGGTACGGTCAATGGTCAGAAATATGCTGTCGGCCAACGCTTTTACAGTTGCCTGGCTCTTGGTCGCTTCGCCCAGTGAAAGCTCGCCGAAATAATCGCCGGCCCCAAACAGCGCTCCGCGGTCTTTTTTACCATTGTCTCCGATTCCGGAGACATCTACTTTACCTTGGACGATAATAAAAAATTTGCTGCCATATTCGCCGGGGGAAACAACGATCTGGCCGACATCGGCTTTCTCACTGGTCAGTTGCCCGGCCAGACGTTCAAGCAGTGATTCATCGAGGGAGCGGAACAGGGAAAAGGCACGCAATTGTTCCGGTTCCAGTTTGGCATGTTTGCGCTCGATGATGGCGGTGATGCGTTCGTCCGGCGGGATCACCACCTTTACCCGGTTGACCCGGTAAGTGCCGGATTCGACTTGCACCCACGGCAGCAGGCTCAACAGCCAGCGCGGGGTGATGCCCTGCAGTTGCGGCACGGTTTTAGTAGTGGTAGCCAGATTGCGGGCGGCTTTGGCTTCCAGGCTTTGCGACGGATGGATAGCCACTTGCGGCTGTCCGACTAATGGTCCCTTGCTCATGTTAATTTCCTCCTTAAATCGTATTATTGACGTACATAGTTTAGCTTCGCAATAAAGAAACATTAATGGAATAAGTAATTAATGTCAATTTAAAAATATGAAATATTATATAAGTTTTTATTTTTCAGCACGATATTAATATCTTCGGAAGGATTTTCTAAATCAATGACAAGAGTAAACCGTGATTGAGATAGAAAATTTTGTAATCCGGATTAACTGTTGCTCTTGTTTAAAAATCACATTAATCCTTTCACCTGCCGGTCATAATATTTATTGAATTAATAAAGATTTAGTAAATACAGCAGGCCTGTTCAATTTTTGATTCCGCTACCGCAAAAACCTGATCACACTGTCAGTTTCAATGCCGCGTCCAGCGCTTCAATGATGTCATCAATGTGTTCAAGTCCGACAGAAAGGCGCAGCAGTTCAGGGTGCAGGCCCGCGGCGCGCTGCGCCTCATCGCTCATCTGCGAATGAGAGGTGCTGGACGGATGGAGAATCAGGCTCTTGGCGTCACCGACATTGGCCAGATGGCTGAACAGGGTTATATTGTTGATAATCTTAACCGCTTCCGCGCTGCCGCCTTTTACGCCGAAAACAACAACGCCGCCAAAGCCGTTCTTGAGATACTTGCCGGCAAGCGGATATGCCGGATCTGTTTTCAAGCCGGGATAGCGTACCCAGGCGACAGCCGGATGCTTCTGCAGAAACTCCGCCACAATAAGAGCGTTTTCCGAGTGTTTGCGGATACGCAGCGGCAGCGTTTCAACTCCCTGGATGAATATCCATGCGGCATCAGGCGCCAGGGTCGGACCGACATTCCGCAATCCGACAGTCCGCAAACGCAGAATAAATGCCAGATGATTCAAGCTGCCTAGGTCATGCGCGAAACGCAACCCGTGATACCCTCCGTCCGGCTCGTTATAAAGCGAGAACTTGGGATCGCTCCAGTCAAAATTCCCGGCATCGGTGACAATTCCGCCGATTCCGGTGCCGTGGCCGCCAATCCATTTTGACAGTGAGTGAATCACGATATTCGCACCATGCTCAATCGGCCGCAGCAGGGTCGGCGGGGTAAAGGTGGCGTCAACAATCAACGGCAGGTGGTGTTTTTTGGCAATCCGGCTATAACCTTCGATATCGGCAAATTCTAAAACCGGATTGCCTATCGTTTCAATATAAATAGCTCTGGTTTTGCCATTTATCGCCGCTTCCACCGCGGCAAAATCATTGACCGCGGTGAACTTTGCGGTAATGCCATATTGCGGCAGAATACTTTCAAACTGGGTAAACGTCCCCCCGTAGAGGTTATTCGCCGACACCAGTTCATCCCCCTGCTTTAGAATATTGGTGATCGTAAAGAAGATCGCGGCGGTACCGGATGACAAAGAGAGAGAAGCGGCTCCGCCTTCCAGTTGGGCTATCCGCTGTTCCAGCACATCATTAGTCGGGTTCATCAGACGCGCATAGATATTGCCGAATTCTTTCAGCGCAAATAGATTTGCCGCATGCTCGGCATTTTTAAAGTTAAACGCTGTAGTACGGTAAACCGGCACTGCTCTTGACAAAGTCGTCGGATCTGGCACCTGCCCGGCATGCAATGCGATAGTTTCATGGCGATAGTTCTGATTGCTCATAATTCAAATCCTTTCAATTAATGTTTACTACGATTATAATATTTAAATTTAACGCACGCTTTATTTTCTTATTTCGTGCTCAATAACTATATTATATCATCTTTATAAAAATAGTAAACAATAAAACTAAAAAAAGTTTGATTATTTTTTAAAAGTCCCGTTTTATGCCTGAAAAACAAATCGTAAAAGTTCTCTGCTTATGGGATTATGCTCGAATGAATTTATTGGCAAGTCGTTCATGCGTTCAAAAACAAGTTAACTTTTCTTCATTCATAAAAATTATCGTCAATTGCCATTCTCCAGCAGTGGTGAATATTGGGCAGCCAATCCATTTTACCGCTGGAAAATAACTTTTTTTAATCTTTCTTTAGAGATCCTGTTGACTTACAGTTACTCTAACGTTTACAATATAGTTAACTTAAGAAAAAATGTTATCGGAGATGGAGATTTAATAAATGAACAGACGTGATTTTTTAAAATTCGTAACAATTGCCGCAATTGCGGCTTCGGTATTAAGTTTTTGCGTTGTAACTAACAGTCAGGAGAAGGAAAAAATGAACAAAACTGCATCATTGAACCCGAAAAAGATTCTTGTCGTCTATTTCTCCCACAGCGGGAACACGCGGGAAATCGCCAATCAGATCAAGACGGCTACGGGCGGCGATATTTTTGAGCTCGTACCGGTCAACCCCTATCCGGCGGCGTATCAGGCGGTGGTAGATCAGGCGAAGAAAGAGATCAGCGCGAATTTCAAACCGGAACTGAAAAATAAATTGGCGGACATCAGCCAGTACGATGTAATTTTCATCGGGTCTCCCAACTGGTGGAGCACGATTGCGCCGCCGGTAGTGACATTTTTAACGAGTTATGATCTTTCGGGTAAGACAATTGTGCCGTTCTTTACCCATGGCGGCGGCTCCATCGGCCACTGCGAAACGGATGTCCGGAAACATTGTCCGAAATCCACCGTGCTGAAAAGCCTGTATATCTACGGTGAATCGGTCAAAAATGCGCAATCCGAAGTCTCCGAATGGCTGCGCGAAATTAAAATCATTAAATAATAAAGCAGGAGAAAGAAAAATGAAGAACAGAAAATTAGGGAAAAGCGGTTTAGAGGTTTCGGCCCTTGGTTTGGGCTGCATGGGCATGAGTTTCGGGTATGGTCCGGCATCGGACAAACAGGAGATGATTGCGCTGATTCATTCCGCCGTGGAACTCGGGGTCACGCTCTTTGACACGGCGGAAGTCTACGGCCCGTTCACCAACGAGGAACTGGTTGGCGAAGCGCTTGCGCCTTTCAGGAAGCAAGTGAAGATCGCCACCAAGTTCGGGTTTAAGATTGAAGGCGGCAAGCAGGCGGGTTTTGACAGTCGCCCGGAACATATCAAGCAGGTTGCCGAAGACTCGCTCAAACGGCTTAAAATCGAAGCTATTGATCTCTTTTATCAGCATCGTGTTGATCCGGACGTGCCGATTGAAGATGTGGCTGGAGCCGTAAAAGCGCTGATTCAGCAGGGGAAGGTCAAGCACTGGGGGCTTTCGGAAGCCGGGGTGCAGACAATCCGCCGCGCCCACGCGGTTCTGCCGCTTGCCGCAGTTCAGAGTGAGTATTCCATGTGGTGGAGACGACCGGAGGAAGAACTGCTGCCCGCGCTTGAGGAACTCGGCATCGGCTTCGTGCCGTTCAGTCCGCTTGGCAAAGGGTTCCTCGCCGGACAGTTTGACAAGAATTCGAGATTCGACAGTTCCGATTTCCGCAGTATTGTGCCCCGTCTGGCCCCGGAGGCACTTGAGGCCAATCAAGGTTTCATCGATTTGCTGAGAAAGGTAGCGGAACAGAAAAACGCGACTCCGGCTCAAATCGCGCTTGCCTGGCTGCTTGCCCAAAAACCGTGGATAGTTCCGATTCCGGGAACGCGGAAGCTTTCGCGGCTTGAGGAGAATCTGGCGGCGGCGGATTTGGAACTAGCTCCGGCGGAGCTGCGTGACATTAATTCCGCGCTTTCCAATATTTCAGTAGTGGGAGCCCGCTATCCGGAAGCACTGGAAAAGATAACAGGACGTTAACAGTCTATTTTCTGGAAACATGACGCGGGGGGCAGCTCCCCTGCGTTCTTTATCATATTTACGGAGGTAGTTTGACTGCGGTATCCGCTGTTTCAGGAATAAGGAACGCTCAGGAATTTGAAAGGTTTTTCAAAGGAAATGAAAAGAGTAAATCTCAAAGGCGCGAAGGTTTTTCAAAGGAAATGAAAAGAGTAAATCTCAAAAGCGCGGATGACTGTGAAATTCGCAGTTTTATCAAAATGAAACTGCCGGAAGGCATAAAGAAACAAGGATTTCTCTCTGTCTTGCTAACTCTCAGGTTAGTCCCGCGACTGCGGGATGCCTCTGTGGTTATAAGAGGAATATTCAAAGGAGAATAAATCCAGATTTTAGTTAGAATTTCATTCTAAATTCTAGATTCTAAATTCAAAGCTTGAGTTTTGCAATTAACTATACAGGATTATATTTCCCGCGGCGTGATATCAGGTTCGTTTTTTTTGAGATGACTCATCGGGTTGCAACTGTCTTTCTGGCGGGTCTCCAGCAAATTCCGGTAGTATGATTTTTTGTACTTCAAAACTTCCATTTGCTGTTGCAATGTCTTGATTTGCCGGCGCAGACTTTTTTCCTGCTGAAAAATCAGCCTGGCGCGTTCCGCTATGGTGGAATCACCTTTTAAGCACATTTCAATATAATTTTTGACGCCCTCGATCGGCAGGCCGGTGGTCCGCAGGCAATGTACCAGACGAAGCCAGCTGACGGAATAATCGGAGAACATGCGGATATTGCCATCTGTTCTATCCACGAACGGGATCAGCCCGGAATTTTCGTAATAACGAACGGTATAGGTGGACAGTTCCAGCATCTCCGCAACTTCTTTTACCGTATATTTCGGGGTCTTGTCCGTGAGGACTTTATAGCCATGTGCTTGTTTCATTTTGCAGGTCTTTTTTGTTGATGTTAATCTTACAGTAACTTTAATGTCTTATTCATGTAAGAATATAATTAAACTTTGCCTGGAATTCAAGATTATGAATAATCCAGAATCGCATTCTTAAGCAATGAACCCGCTTTCGCCATCCGGACTAAAACCTCTCTGCAGCTCATAGACAGAACAATGAACAAAACGATTTATGAACCACTGGCCGCAATGATTCTATTACAATTCATCAATGGCGATGCGACGGACTTCCGCGGCGTTATCGCGTTGAACGGTCCGGGCGTAATGCACGGCGGGAATACCGAAAAGCACCGTATAAAAATACTGCTCGCCGTCCAGTTTCAGCACTTTTTTCAATTCCGGTGCCGCATCCAGCGCAAACTTCAGCATACCGCACCAGAGGGTTCCCAGGCCCGCCGACTGTGCCAGCAGTTCAAAATAGGAAAGCGCGATATTCGCGTCTTCCACCGGACAAGTAGCGGCTGGGCCGGCGGAGACGATCAGCGCATGGGGGGCGCCGCGAAAAAAGTTGTCGGTCCCGTCTTTACGGTAAGCGGTTACAGCTTCCGCCAGAAACGACTCCGCATCTAGGCGGCCCTGGTTAATCTCAAATTCCAGAAGATTGACCAGACGGACAAGGAGGCGCCGCATTACCGCAAGATCGTCGATGACCGTGAAACGGAGCGCGCGGTCATTGCAGCCGGTGGGGGAATTGGCAACCGTTGCCAGCAGTTCCTGGATCTGGCCGGGATTGACGTTTTGCTGCCGAAACTGCCGTATGCTGCGGCGGCCGCGCAGCAGCCGGGTTTCCTGTGCAAGAGTCGGAAGGCTTCCAATTGTTAACGGCAGACAATCATCGGGAGACACTCCGAGTATCGAAATCGCCGCAGTCGGGCAGACAGCCAGACAATGCTGGCATTCAAGACAGTCCGCCGCCAGTTCTGGTGGAATTCCGGGAATCTTGCCGTCCGGATTTTTAATAATATCGCGAGGGCAGTCTTTTACGCAGGCATTACAGGAGATGCATTTGTTTTTGTCGATGGAAAAGTTGAGATTTTTCATGCTTTTATCCTCTGGAAAATAATTATCAGTTAAAAGAAAATGGCTGAGCACGCGCATTTTTCAGCGAAAGCATTTCTAAAAACAAATTAGCATTAACACGTTTAATTACAATCAGAAATAAAAAAGGAAATTGGGTTTAAAAAGGCTTCCTTACCGAAAATTTTCCTGACGGAGGTGACTATTTTTTATCAAAAAAATGGCGTTTGGCGAATGCATGACCGGAACCGGATTTTAAATATTTTTCAAAAGCCAAGGCTCGTTCAACACTTTCAAAGGCTGTATATTGGATCAGTTTCCATGGTCGATATCTGGCAGTTGACGGACATTTGCCTGCATTATGATCCAGCAATCTCTGGCGCAGGTCAGAAGAGTAGCCAATATAATGTTTTGAAGAGGATTCAATACTTTCGATTATATAGGTATAATACATATTAACTCCTGGCTGAATAGATTGGCTTGCCATCCGTAGCGCCATCCTTCGCAAACAATTTTCCTGACGGTAAATTACTTGTAATGCTTTGAATGGGATTCTATGGTGTGATTATGTATATTCAATGGGTTCGCCGGGGACTTACGTGAATCCGCCCCGGTACTTACAAAGACGGAGAAATATGTGGTACTGATTTCATCAATACAACGCCATAGCTTATCAGTTGATCAGGTTTTATTGATATCATGACTGTTCCGCCTGTAGTATTCTTTACGTCCAGCAGAACATCACTTTTATGCTCCGGCACGTAAAGTCTCGCTTCTGTTATTTTCCGGTCCATATTTACCTGGATGTTAATTTCTGAACCATCGGAAGCAATCGGCGGATAGTCAACATTATAACGGTCAGGAATCAGCGTTTTATGCGGAATAAAGCTGCCGGACGCATTGAGGATATGTATCGCCAGTGAGCCGTCTTTAAGCTGATAAGCGCG
>CAIMFA010000349.1 GCA_903840185.1 uncultured Lentisphaeria bacterium
CTTTTTTCGCAGCCGGTTTCCGGGAAAAATGTAATATCGGCATTTTTCAATCCAGTCAGTTTCAGGCGTCTGGTGATTCCCGGATATCCGGAGCAGGCTTCATGACATGAAACCGTACCGTCGGTTTCCTGATTTACGAAGATCCGGCATTCGCGGCTGGTTGATTTAGGCAGCCGGTAAACCGCTGCGCCGTTCTTCAATTCCACGTCATAGCCGCTCATGACAGGAGCACCGAACGGAAAACTCAGGTGCTCTTCAACCAGAACGTCCGGACAGAAGATGGATAAATAAAACGCGTTGCGGTTTCTTGAAATAGTCATTTTCGGGTTGGCGGTGGCCGGCGCGTTTTTGCGGTAGATAACTTTAAAGCCGAACTCCTGGATCATCAGACGCATGACGTTGTCAAAATGGAATATTTTGTTCGGATCCGGCTGCTTTACGGCGCGCAGCCAGTCGGTCGGCTCAGCCGGATTAATGGTTCTAACCCAGCATACTTTACCGCCCTCGGCGGAGTACGGCTTGCGCACCAGCGCGGTAACTCTGGAGTTGTGAGCGTCTTTAACTGCTGCCGCTTTGACTGCGGTAGTTATATCATTCTGGTCGGCAATTACTTCCCGGAGCGGGCCGCCGGTGAAAATATCGTAATTGAAAATAGTCCGTGGATAAGACTGCTCCGCCATCTGATCGGATTTCAGATTCAGGGTCAGGCACATTTCGCCGGATACGCCGTCAACTATTTTCAAATTGAGCAGACGGAGAATTTCCGGAGCCGCGCTTTGCGCTACGCCATAGAACAGGATATTGCCGCCGGTCTGTACAAAATGTTCAAGCTTCTTCGTAAATTCACCGGAACAGGCGTTGACCGGTATTACCAGCACGGAACCGGCGAAAATCTCCGGTTTGCTGTCCAGCAGCATGTTCAGTGAAGTCATGCTGGTCACGGTATTCAGCGGCAGTCCGTTGTTGATCGCGCCGCGGATAAACCAGTCGTCGGCGAATATCTCATCCAGGCATCTGCCTTGTTTCAGCGCGATTTCCTGATATTCGTTGAACGGATATACCCAGACGAAGGGCCCGGCCTGATCGGGGTTGCGGCGCATACATGCTGTGATGAACGGAATCACTTCCTGCGGAACCAGATCCGGCATTTCTCCGTAAGAGTCATCAACCGTAAGCAGGTTGACGGATGAAGGTGTCCGGACACTGCCATGACGGTCGATCATTGAGGCCGCCAGCGGCAGGTAAATGTCATACGGATCCCGCTCGTAGCGGTCAATCCACGGACTGTTGATAAACCACGGATCGTGAATGTAAAAACGGAACGGATAGTTGCCGTCCGCCAGTTCGGAGATATGCGAAAGCCAGCCGGCCAGTTCCAGCCCTAGATCTTTATCTATGGCCGCCCACGGCGAATTTACCGGCGGAGATGCTTTAAACGTATTATAAATCTCGCTCAGCGGCGCGGCGTCGGTGGCAATTTCGATTCCGGCGGTCAAGTTGCTGCCGCGCGTTTCAATCGGCATATCAGGGCATTCGCGGGAGAAATCCTCCCAGAATTTTAAGATTTCCTTTGATATTTCCCCGGCTTTCTCAGGGAAGAACTGCTTGCCGTCGAACAGCGAACCGGTAATGCCCCAGGTTTCCAGACCGAATCCGAAACCGTTGGAAAACCAGATATAATCGTAGCCCATGTCGCGCAGAAAATGTTTCGACTGTCTGCCGAGAAATATGCCGAACGGCGTATGGTCGGGAATGCCTTCCGGGAAACCGGCATATTTGGCGGAATCCTGCTTCAGAAAAGTGTTGCAGGTTACGAAAGTATCACGTCCGATGGAGCCGCCGCAGCAAATTTCGCGGTGCATGACATATTTAAATTCCGACACCGCGAATTCCGGTCCGGGGTCAAAGGTGGCGCCAACCCTGACCGGCTTGCCGGAGATTTCATTCCCGGTTGTTTTAATGACTTCAATCAACTTTTTAAGCCAGCGGTAAGTCCGGGCCGGCGGGTTGTCCATATATTTCACCGGCTGATGATGGATGCTCGGGCGCGGGCTGTCTGACTTCCCGAACACGGGACTTGCCACGCCCAGCCAGCACGCCCATTCAAATTGATCGTCCAGATTGTTTTTATATTCCAGAATTTCCGAGCCGTCGGAAATCCATAACATCACGGATATCGCGTCCGCGTATTGGGTGAGGGGCATCCATTGCGTAAACATTTTGCGGCATACCGCCCGCATGGTTTCTTCTGAATTATCCCGGAACGGTTTTGAACTGAGTTCCAACGTGACATTGCGTAAATTCATGATATTTCCCGTTATCTGTTTAGTTTACTGGTATAGATTATAAACGATGATAATGATATCGGCTTGGCTAAAAAAGCTTAATATGGAAAATTACGGCAAAATGTCAATATTGTCCAAATTTTTTCCGGTAATCTCCGGGATTCAAACCCGTTTCCGCCCGGAAGGCGCGGTAGAAATAACTGAGGTCGTTGAAGCCGCAGGCATAGCAGATTTCGGAAATATTCATGTCTGAATTGCTTAGCAGTGTACAGGATTTTTGCAGTCTAAGCTGCTTCAGTGCCTCAAAAATGGATTTCCCTTTTAAACTCTTGTAAACACGGCACAGGTAACTTTTGTTAAGCTCGATTTTTTTTGCAATAAAGTCCAATCCGAATTGCTCATGATAGTAGTTGTCTATAATGTGGTCAATGTAATTGACAATGTTATGGCGATCGTTCTTTTTAATTTTTTCAATGCCCTGTCGGCTGAGCAGGATCAGCAGTTCGAGCACTTGCAGTTTAATGAGACTCTGATAGTTAGGCCTTTTTTCTTCGTATTCCTCGGCCAGTACTTTTACCAGGCGCGATATTTCTTTACCGGCGTCAAGAATGTAGAGCTGTTCACGGCGGGAGTTGTCCACTTCCTCCTGAAAATTCCGGTGAAAAATGGAGAAAAAATCAAAATCGTTGGCGAGATGTTGAAGTTCATCCTGAATCAGTTCCGGCATGAGCAGGATATTATAGATATCGATATATTCGGATTCGATGACGAAAGTGGTCTGATCATCAGGATGGATCAGGTATATGCTGCCGGGGCCGAATTTATAACTTCGTTCGTTAATAATCTCCTGGCCATGTCCATTGATAACATAAATGATTTTCCAGAAATCGCGCTGAATTCGGACGGTTTCATCAAATTCACCACGCATATGCCGGAATTTACGGATGAAAAAAAGCGGAAAATCATCCTTGAAGAACATCGATGATTTATAACGATACCTTTTTATCTCATTCATGTCCGGCCTGCTCCGTTAAGCGGTTTATTATTAAACATAGCCCGTACTTGCGTTTCATGCAAATTACCATATTCGGCACAGGCGCAGTGTCAGGCGGTTTGCCGCCAGTGCTTTCATGCGAATTACCATATCCGGCGCATGCGTTGTGTCAGGCGGTTTGCTGCCAGTGCTTTTTGGCAACGAAGTAGATGAGCGGGATCAGCAGCAGAAACGGGATGGCTGTAATGATAAACACCCACCGGACATCCAGCGATACCGCCACTACGCCGCTGAGCACGGAGCCGATCACCCAGCCGCCGGAACGTGCGCTGGCTGCCCAGCCGAAAACCCCGCCGCGTTTGGCGTCGGGCGTGGTTTTTGCCAGCCACAATTGCAGCAGCGGATCCAGTCCGCCGGCGAAGAACATATTGCCGAAACGGCATGCTCCCAGGACAAACAGGCTGCCGGTCAGGCCCTGCGGCAGCATCAGCAGTCCGGCAAACAGCGAACAGATGATGGCGACCCGCTGCGGTGACAGGCGGTCAGCCAGCCAGCCTAATGCCGCGCCGGAGAATATGCCGGCTACCGCCGACAGTCCGGCAATCAGGCCGGTGGCGGCGACTGCGCCTTCATGGCCATTTATTTTTTCCACCAGCATCGGCATGAACGGCGCGTCGAACTGCCGGGCGACGGCCACGATCAGCAGGAGCGCCAGTACCGGCCATGCCATTGCGAAAAGACTGCGTCCAGGTTCAATATCCTCTTCTGTCGGCGCGCTATGCTTTTCCGGCGGCTCGAATTTTTCCTCCACTAAAAAGTATACGATCAGCGCCGCCAGTAATTGCAGAAGTCCGCATGTCAGGAACAGTGCGGTAAAACCGAATTTTCCGGCGATGATTCCGCCGCAGAATGCGCCTATTACCGCGCCTGAGTACATGGCGGACATGATGGTGCCGATGGCGAAACCGCGCTTCTCCATCGGCGTGTTGCCGGAAATAAGGGTTTGGGCGGCGGTGATGGTGCCGGCGAATGCGCCGGCCGCAAAACGCAGTACCAGCAGCCAGATAATGCCCGGTGCGAATGCCATCAGCGGCAGGATAATTGCGGAACCGACATTGGCGCGTAGCATCATCAGCCGTCTGCCGTATTTATCCGCCAGTGTTCCCCACAGCGGCGAGAACAGACAGAAACTGATATTCCCGATGGTTGCGAACGCGGCAACATAGAATTTCTGCATCTGGTGATCGGTCACCCCAAGTTTTTCAATGTAAAACGGGATGAACGGCAGGACAGAGTTGAATCCGGCCAGCGACAGGAATTGCGCCATCCAGACCCAGAACAGATTTTTTTGCCAGTTCATGATTATAACCGTATAAACCGTGTCAGGCTAATCGCTGACGCCGTATTTTTCCTTGAGATGTTTTTTCATATTGACGAATGAGCATGACGAATTTTTAGGATAGAACGGCATTTTGCCGGTCTGCCGCATGATTTCGCCGTATTTGTAATTAAATGTGCCGCGGGCGGTGATGAACTGCCCCCAGAAACCGTAGTGCCACTGAACGTCGGTATTTTCAGCACTGAGATTATCCTGCCATTCCTGTGGAAAAAGCTCCAGCCAGCGCGGCAGAGAGTTCAGCCAGGTGCCGGTGTAGAGTTTGATTGATCCGTATTTTTGGGACGTCTGCCGCATCAGTTCCAGGAAGCATCGCGGCAGATATTGAGGATCGGCAAAGATCGACTCCGGTTGCAGCGCATTGGCAATGTGAAAAGAGGTTGTTTCATGTTTCAAACTGTCCTCATGTTCGTTGTAGCGGAGGCTGCCGCACTGGTAACCGGCAAGCCGGCTTTCGTCTTTGTAATCTTTCTCAACCCGTTCGTCAATGGTTTGTTTGAATACAGCGAACGCCTCCTCCTCAAACGCTGCCTCATTATCTTTATACTGCTTGTAAACGAGTTCAAGACGGTGTTCAAGTTCCAGCCATTCCGGACAGTCGAACTTCGCTGCCGCCGGATTCAGCAGTTCTTTATTGATCGAAGTTTTGCGATAAATGTCGATCCTGTTGCGCAACACTGCGGATAACGTTTCTTTCGGATGTCCCGACAGCCAGTTTATCAGGAAAAAGAATTGTAACTTTACCATCTGGTAAAGATATTCGCGATGCTCATCAAGTGTTTTAGGATTTGCCATGATTCAGCCGTATATCTCATTGTTTAACTGTTCAAAGAAGCGATGCATGAATTTTGAGCGCTCATGCGCGATGTGCCTGCCTGCTTCGGTCAGCATTTTATCTTCCACATGCCGCAGTTTCACCAGATATTCCCGGAAAGCTGAATCTTCCCGGCTGTAGGCGGCGGAGTTTACAGCTTCATGTTCGGTGTTGTGCAGCCGGGCGTTTTCCCGTCCGGCGAAATGAAACGCGCGCCCGATGCCGACTGCGCCGATGGAATCCAGTTTATCGGCATCGTAAATTATCCTTTCTTCCAGTGTTTCAGGTTGAAAGCGTCCGCGGTAGCGGTGCTTGAGCACACAGCCGCTGACTTTCTGGATGAGAACTTCATCGAATCCGGCATTTCTAAGTATGACGGCGGTTTCGACGGCGCCCTGTTCGGCATGGCAGCAAGTGCCTTTCGACAGCATTTCTTCGGGACGGGCGATATCGTGCAGGATTGCCGCCAGTTTTACGGTCCTGGCATCGGCGTTTTTTTCCTCTTTCAGCAGCATTTCAGCGTTGCGGAATACCCGCATGGTATGGTCGAAGTCGTGACAGCCGGGAGCGGTTTCCAGATGCGCCTTCACGAGCGCGGCGACCTCTTCAAATTTAAGGGCGAAAGTTATGTCATCCATGATTTTATTCCAGCCATTTTTCCACGTTGCCAAGTTCGAAGCTTTCCAGCATTTTCAGCAGGGTTTCCGGATTGTCCGCCACCTGGAATATTGCCCGGTGCTGCGGTTTGACGAAATGTTCTTTCACTGCGTTGTCCAGAAATTCCAGCAGACCGTTGTAATAGCCTTTGATGTTCAGCAGTCCGCACGGCTTGGCGTGGAGTCCTAGTTGCCGCCACGCGGCGGCTTCCAGTATCTCCTCGAATGTGCCGAGTCCGCCGGGGAGGGCGATCATCGCGTCCGCCATTTCGATCATCATGGCTTTTCTGGTGTGCATGGAATCGACTATGCGGATTTCAGTCAGTCCGGAATGGGCGACCTTACGGCTGAGATGTTCGGGGATGATTCCGGTGACAGTGCCGCCGTGTTTCAGCACGGTGTCCGCCAGTTTTCCCATGACGCCGACTGACGCGCCGCCGTAAATCAGCTTGATCCCTTTGTCAGCGAGCGTCTGTCCCAGTTTGCCCGCCGCATCGAGATATTCCGGCGACGCCCCTTTGCTGGAGCCGCAGTAAACGCATATACTTTTAATAATCATGATAATCCTGAAAGAACTGCTTTTTAACGAAAAATTAACTTTTGAAAAATTGCATAAAGCACACTCAAGGTTAATTTAGTTGACATTACTGTTTTAACAAGAAAAATTTCAGGAGTTTTTAACGATGGTTAAGAAGAGTAATAAAGCGCTGGATATCAGTAAATTCGATAAGAATATGGAAATAAAAAAAGCTGATGAAAACGGTCTGGTATGGCATATGCCGTATGAAGAACCGTTTAAACTGGCTGGATTTTACTGGTTTGATCAAGACAAGGTTTACCGCCGTTTTCCAGTAAAGCCGCCGTTTCCACTGCCTGAAGGAGTGGAAGGTCTTTCATGGTGTACTGCCGGGGGGCAGATCAAGTTCCGCACCGACAGCGGCAAAATCAGCATTAGAGCGAAATTGCGTGATGCTGGAGGCATGGACCATATGGCGCAGACCGGCATGAGCGGGTTCGATCTGTATGTCGGCGAACCTTGCAAAGAGACTTTTTATTCCGTTACCCGCTTTCCGTGCGGCGCGACCGAATTCACTTATGAAATTTTCAACTGCGATGTGCCTAAACTGCGCAATTTCACGATAAACTTTCCGCTGTATAAAGGCGTAAACGAAGTTATGATCGGCTTGCAGGACGGCGCAACGCTTGAAGCACCTCCGGAGTACCGGATAAAAAAGCCGATAGTGGTTTACGGCACCTCCATTACCCAGGGCGGCTGCGCGTCGCGTCCCGGTTCATGCTGTACGAATATTCTTAGCCGCCGTTTGAACGTGCCTTTTATCAATCTCGGTTTTTCCGGCAGCGGCAAAGGCGAGCCGGATGTAGCCGGCAATATTTCGCTGATTGAAAAACCGGCCATGCTGGTGCTGGATTACGAAGCCAATTGTGTCAGCTATGAACTATTCAAAAAAACACTGCCTGAATTTATTGCCATTCTGCGTTCGGCGCACAAGAAAACGCCGATTCTGGTGATCTCTAAGAACCGCTATGGACAGGAAGCGCTTGACTGTGAACCTGATAAAAAGCATCATCAGAGAAGTTTCAGAGAACAATGCAAAGAACTGCAGCAGAAACTGGTTAAAAAATTACAGAAAGCCGGCGATAAAAATATCTATTTTCTGGATGGTTCTAAATTGCTGGGCAAAGATTACTGGGAGTGCACAGTTGATAACTGTCACCCGACCGACCTGGGATTCTTCCGCATGGCCGATGGTATCGAGCCGGTGGTCAGGAAAATCCTCTTTAAGAAAAAATAAGGTGATGTAATGAATATAAATGTTGCCGGCAAATCTTTTGAGGCGGGGCGGGTGTTCTGCATCGGCAGGAATTACGCTGCGCACGCGAAAGAACTGAAGAACGATATTCCTGATGAGCCGGTGATTTTCTGTAAACCGCCGACCTCGCTGGTATCGCATTTACAGCACGAAATACCATTTCCGTCATTCGGCAGTGTACTGCATCACGAAGTCGAGATCGTCGTGCTTATCGGTAAAGCAGGCAAACCGGAATCCGAAACTGACGCTCTGAATTATATTGCCGGACTTACTGCAGGACTGGACTTGACGATGCGCGACGTGCAGGATGATTTGCGGAAGCAGGGCCTGTCCTGGGAAAAGTCCAAGGCGTTTGATTGCAGCGCTCCGGTAGGAGAGTTTACGCCTTTCACTCCGGAACAGCAACTTGCCGATCTGTGTTTTTCCTGCGCGGTGAATGGCGTCAGCCGGCAGTCCGGCAATACCGGGAATATGCTTTTCCCGATTCCGCGTTTGATTGTGGAAATCTCCAGATACTGGAAACTGCTGCCGGGAGACCTGATTTTCACCGGTACTCCCGAAGGCGTCGGCCCGCTTTTACGCGGCGACTGTATTGAGATTAATTTTGCCGGACATAACTGCTTGAATCCGTGAAAGAATTCGCGCAAAAACTTAATTAAAAACTGGTTAAACCTGTTGATTAGCAGTATATTATGACTCTTGCAAAGCGTTAATAAACTACTAACCAAACAGGTGA
>CAIMFA010000350.1 GCA_903840185.1 uncultured Lentisphaeria bacterium
AGGGTTCATTGCTCCACCGCGATTTCGCCTACTGGAATATACTCGGTACGCCGGAGAAGCTCAGCGCGGTAATTGACTGGGACGATGCGGTAATCGGCGACCCTGCGGATGATCTCGGCATTGTCAACTGCTTCAACGCACCGGATTTTATGGAAATTCTGCTGGAATCCTATTCAGCAATCTCCCCGGTTGACGAAACTTTCAAATCGAAAATCTGGTTTTATACCTTGCGCAACATGCTGTGGAAAACTATGATCCGCCATTATATGGGATACTTCGACCGGGATAAAAAATTCTTTCTCAACAAAAACCACTTGAATCTGTCTCTGAAAGAATATAGCTTAGAGAAAATAAATCAATCCATCAATAAATTGAGCACATTATGAATTTCATCAAAGACAAAGCGGCAAATCAAATTACGCGCGGACTGTTTATAGCTTCCGGCACTGAGTTAGCGGTTGAACTGGCAGCTCATGCCGGGTTCGACTATCTGGTGCTGGATATGGAGCACGGGCTGGGCGACGAGGGCGCAATTCTGCAAATGATCCGGTCACTGAACGGCTTCGAAACCGCGCCGGTTGTCAGGATTCCTTATTTGCGGATTGAATACATCAAAAAGGCGCTGGATTTCGGCGCGGCCGGAATCATGTGTCCGATGGTGGAAACCGCGCAGGACGCACGGAACCTGGTGGATTTCATGCGCTATCCGCCCGCTGGGAAACGCGGCTTTACCGGCAGTTCGCGCGCCTCCGGCTATGGAACGAATTTCAAAGATTACTTTGCCCGTGCCAATACCAGTCTGCTGTGCGTGGCGCAGATTGAAAATGCAGCCGGCGTGGAGAATGCCGACGCGATTGCCGCGGTAGAAGGCGTTGATATGCTCTTTATCGGACACTCGGATCTTTCACTCAATACAGGCTGCTTAAATAACTTCGATGATAAAAGAATTATTGATGGCGAACTTGCAGTGCTGGCCGCCGCCGGGAAGCATGGCAAAATCGCCGGAATGATGCTTAAAAGCGGCATGAACGCGCAAGCCTGTATCGACCGCGGATTTACCTCTCTTGTACTCGGAACTGATATCGGCTGTCTGCGCTCCGCCTACAGCAAATTATTAACTGAAACCGCAACAAAATGAAAAAATCTGTTAGCTGAGAACTGCCTGCTTCTTATTTTGCCGGAGCATCATCAGAGTGTTCAACCACTCCGTCATCGTGCAGATCTATTCTTTCCTCATGCAGGCGGCGGAAGAATATCCGCAGATCATGGAAACAGCCGATGGTGAACCAGACCGTGGTGGCAACCCCGATCGCCAGCGGCATGCAGATCGCCTGGACAAACCAGAAGTCCGCCCATGCTCCGGATGACCATGGATGCACCAGATAAGCGATCGAGCCGGCGACAAATACTATAAACCAGGTGATCGACCACCAGAAAATTCCAAGTGTGATCCAGCGGTCTGAACGGCTGAACTGGTCATCAATTCCCCACAAACGGTTAAACCAGTTGATTTTCGCGGGAATCAGGTCATCAACATCGCCTTCCGGTTCAACAGCATATGCGCCTTTGTGCAGCAGCTGGTCCATATTATGCGGTTTTCTGCAAGTCAGCAGGGAAACAAAAATGTACGCGACAACCGCCACCAGCGAGGCGATGAACCCGATTTGCATACCGTTGAGGATAAACTCATGTCCAAGGACTTTCTGGAAATAAATCCGCGTGATAATCCCGCCGACCGATAATCCCGAACCGGTCAGGAAACCGACCCAGGCTCCGGCGGTAGTGCCCTTCTTCCAGTACAGTCCGCCGATGATCGCCGCTCCGGCTCCGCCGGTGAACACCGCCTGTGTTACCGCGAACCAGATCGCCACATACTCCGTTTGCGGGAATATCGCGCCGAAGATGAAAACAAAGACAGCCACTCCGACAATGGCCAGACGCAGCAGCAGCAGATGCTGTTTCAGCGAAAACGGCTTTTTACGCATCGGCACGACCACATCCTGAATAAAGATACTGGACCATGAATGCAGATGGATGCCGTCGCCGGCAATAATACCCATCAGACAGATCGACAGCAGCATGCCTTTCAGTCCGACCGGCAGCATGTGCGACAGCGCGACTGGAATACGCATCTGATCCGCGGTGCTGGGATCGGTGATTTTGCTGAGGTCAGCCTGAACGACGGCACTGCCGGCAGCACTGTGCAGATAAGTCAGGGCGCATACCGCCAGCAGCGTGATCATCACACTTCCGGCGAAACCGCGCCAGCGGCCGAGGATCATCCCCATGCGGGCTTCATGCGGCGTCGCTCCCGAGGCGTTGAAAGCATGACTGTTCTGCCATGCCATCGTGCTGTATACTCCCACTGCCAGTCCCATCAGCACATACCAGATATTAAAGTCTTTCAGGCTGAAAGAATCAAACGGATTGACGAGTGATTTTCCCGGCGCGGTATCCAGAAGGACAGCGCGTGTTTCGGTCCAGCTGAAGAAAAATATGACCAGCACAATCGCGATGACTGAATAAAAAATCTGGGTGAACATCCCTTCGGCGCAATCGGTCAGCAGTACCGCGATCTGTCCGCCGAAGGTGGTCATTATCACGCAAATTGTCAGAAAAAGAGCCATCAGCAGCAGGTACGTTTGAACCTGCCAGCCCAGAATCAGCACGGTATGCGGCAGACCGAGAAAGTTGGTCATGAAGCGTGCGCCGATAACCGGAATAACGCCAAAGTTAATCAGGCCGGCGAAAAAAGCCAGACCGCCGGCAAACAGCCGGAAATTCCGGCTGTAACGCATTTCAAAGAACTGGCCGAGAGTCAGTGCCCGCGTCTGGCGGTAGCGATAGATTACGAAGCCGCTGATTGCTATCAGCAGAGCCACCGGAACCGAAAGCTGCCCCCACCATGAGAGTGTAAAACCGGAGATGGCGAACATCTGGAAGAGAGCGACAAAAACCACCGCGCCCGCCCCCTGCTCACTCCGCGCCGTGCAGATCAGAAAGCGTCCCGCATTACGCCCGCCGGCCATAAAATCAGCCACGCTGCGCACAAAGCGCCGGGAATAGAGAGCGATAACCGCGCAGATCATTAACGGCAAAATCATAATCAACCAGTCGACAATGTGCATTTAATTCTTCCTTTATTTATAAATATATAAAACTAATTATTATTTATTGCGAAATATACTCTATAAGGCTGAAAATTTTAAATCTTCAGCCTTATAGAGCATAACTGGTTTCAACGGCATGCAGTCTTCATGCATGGCTACC
>CAIMFA010000351.1 GCA_903840185.1 uncultured Lentisphaeria bacterium
ATTCGCCTTGACAAGATCATCAAGACCTGAATACGGGGCAACCCGTAAAGTCGAAAGGGCAATCGTATCCAATCGCAGTTCCTTGGCGAACGGAACAATCTGCTCCATGTCGTTGCGGGACTCGCCAATATTGCCCAGAATGAAATAGCCGTGTAAAATCATGTTGGTTTTAGACAATACCTCAAAATATTTTCTTATCTGAGCGACGTTGAACCCTTTGCCCATTGACTTGAGCGTTTTGTCATGGGCGGATTCGATACCCAGCATCAGCAGCACAAATCCCGCTTTCTCCATTTTTTGCATGACATCCGGTCTTCTGGCAATCTCCAGCCTGGCGTTTATTACATATTTTTTGCGGATTCCCCTGGCTATTATCAGATCGCATATTTTTTCAACCCGGTCCATGTCAAACGTAAAGATGTCGTCGGTAAAGCCGATTATACGTCCGCGAGTCTGTTCAATTTCTGACACTACAGATTCCGGCGAACGCGCAGTCCAGATTCTTTTCGTTCCCCATGGGTTGCGACCGAAAGAACAGAATTTGCAATTGAACGGGCAGCCTCTTGAAGCGGAAATCATATCCACTTCAAGGCCGGTGTTCGCCCCGCCGAATCCAATCTCATAACTATATTTTCTAAGGCTGCGGTCAGGGAACAGATTATCCTGAATAGGGCCGGGAATGCGGTTTAGGTTGTGAATTATTCCATCTCCGGACCGGAAACTCAGTCCGGTGATATCTTTGAAAGGAACTCCACGGCAGATTTCTTCAACGGCTTCCTCGCCATCACCTCTGACAACCGCGTTTACATTGGGGAATCCAACCAGCCAGCGTTCAGGATTTTCAGACGCATGCCGTCCCCCTATAAGAACAAAAATCCCGTCCGGCACTGAACGAATTTCCTCGCATAAAAAATCCTGATCCCGATCCCAGTTAATAGAGAAGCAGACCATTCCGGTCTCAGGACGGATAAAATCGCGGGTGCGCCCCTGCTCTTTCCTCATATCGACAATTTCGATCTGCCTGGAAAACGGCTGGATCACTTTGGCAATGAACTCAAGCCCGAGCGGAGGAAAAAAACCGACATCATTCAGTTCGCGCCTGTATGGATAGGAACAGAGAACATGGTCAAGCGCCCCTTCCGGAATGTTGTCAAGTATTTTTTTTATCATTAATGAAACTTTGCAATTGGGATCGTTATAGTTATTTTCATAAAGACACGTTTTAAAGATATTGACAATACTCTAATTTGACATAGACAATCAATTTAATCCAACTGTTCCATGATTCTTTATGTAATTTGGGGATTATTTTTATCTTGTTCATTTTGAATCCGTGTCTGCCGGAGACGGAAATCCGGCCATGACACAATCACCCATAAGGGTTGGTTTATCAGTAGCCTGCTTGTCTTTACCTTTTGTCATAGCGTCCTTTACTTTATGAATGATATTTTACCATGACATAAACTTTATGCAACAATCAATTGATGTAAATGGGCAGAAACAACAGGATTGTTTTTTATTCAATAAGCACCAGCAACGATGAAATTGTGGTCACCAGTATCCTTGCCTTGATGAACGAAAAATCAACGCTCATTACGCCGGCAAGTGCATGTTTGACTGCGCACGAAACGACACAAAATGCTCTCGATATAATTTTACCGCTTTTGTTATTCCGGCTGGCAGAACGATAAAATGCGGTTATATTTTCGTAATATAAAATATAACCAGATATGAACTCAGAGGCTCCAGGATGTTTAATGAATTTGCCGTGATAGACTTTGAGACCACGGGGCTGAGCGCGGACTACTGCCGTGTCATTGAAGTGGCGGCGGTAATCGTCCGTAATGGCGAAGTCGCCGACTCCTTTGTTGAACTCATGCATCCCGGCTGCCGTCTGCCGTTTATCATCACGG
>CAIMFA010000352.1 GCA_903840185.1 uncultured Lentisphaeria bacterium
AAGTTTCGCGGCAGTGGCGGAACCCCAGGCGGCATCGTGGGTGACACTGATGCCGATAGTAGCCAGCCTGCGCATAATGTTTTTAGTTGTCGGGCACATATCAACGGAATATTCCGGCAGTTTGCCGATGTGCGGACATTTGAACGGACAGCCTTCAGAGGTTGCAGTCTTTTGTTCAAGTATCTGCTCCCAGTTCCAGTAAACGTGCCAGTCCCTGACGCCTCTGGTGTCGCCTGCAGCCAGTCCGCCCAGACCGATTTTAGCATTGATGGCGCTAACCGCCTGTTCGGTGGTTTCAAACAGGATGCCGAGAGTATAACCGCAGACGCCGTCGTCATCATTGCATTCGACAAATTTAGCGCAGGACGGCAGTTTGATTTCAGCGCGGAGCTGTTTCCAGACAGCGCGGGTGCGTTCGTTGATCCAGTCCAGTTTCTTTAGCTGGGCGATGCCGACCGCGCCGCACAATTCCGGCATCCGGTAGTTTTCGCCGCAGAACAGTTCACCGGCTTTACGCTCTCTAGCATAACGGTCCGGACGCCAGCAGGCGGCGGCGTCATGATAACTCTGGGCGCGGGTATAGAGCCATTCGTCATTAGTCAGCACCAGGCCGCCCTCGCCGGTTCCAATGACTTTGTATGCATCCAGGCTGATGCAGCCAAGATCGCCGAGAGTTCCAAGGTATTGCCCTTTATATTTGCCGCCGAAGGCCTGCGCTGTGTCTTCAATGATTTTCAGATTGTGTTTCGCGGCAATCCTGCGGATTTCGTCCATTTTTGACGGCAGCCCGAGCATGTGCACCGGCAGAATGGCTTTGGTGCGCTTAGTGATGTTCTTTTCAATGGCAGCCGGATCGAGTGTAAGAGTTTCGTCAATCTCGGTAATAACAGGCACGGCTCTCGCCACCACCACCGCCGAGGCGCTGGCAAAAAAGGTGTAGGCGGGAACAATTACTTCGTCGCCGGGTCCGACGCCTGCCGCCACCAGCGCCGCCACCAGCGCACTGGTGCCGGAATTCACCGCCAGCGCATATTTCGCCCCGGTCTTTTCGCAGACCATCTGTTCAAATTTGGCGGTTTTGCTTTTCGGATTGTAGTAACGGAAAAAATTGCCGGCATTGGGGGCTTCTTTTTCCGCATCCAGCACCTGACGGATTTTCTGCTGCGCTTCCGCACTGACATTAAATACGTCAATGCATTCCATCAGTTCTTCAGTGGAATATTTCACATAAGGTTTACTGGTTCCGTTCATTTTAACTGCTCCTTAGTTATGTAATTTATAATTATCGTTAATTTGATTTTACTGCCTTATGGTGCTATAATCAACGCAAGTAACATGTAATAAATCACTAATGTATATGGAAAAAACGCATATCATGAATATCGACAGTCTGAACAATTTACTGCTGACGCTGTCGCAGCGCGGGATTGTCTTCTACGGGAAATCAAGCGTTATTCCGCCGGAAGCGGTCAGCCGTCAGCCGTACCGTCAGCCGTTTTACCCATCGCAGTCACACACCCATATGGAATTAATCAGCCGGCTGGAAGGCGAACCGGCGATTTGCGTTAACGGCAACTGGACAATTTATCGCGATAACAACGTAAAAGTTTTCGTGCCCGGCGCATATCATACCGAACATTTTTCCAGTCCGGACAAACCGTATAAGATGCTTTGGTGTACGATTACCACCCAGACAATTATCTTTCATATAACAGCATATACTCAGTTGCGCGGGTATTCCACCTCAACCAAAAGACTGGCGCTGAGTCCGCCGATGGCGCGGAAGTTATGGGAAAGCACTGTCGATCCGGAGCTTGCAACATCAGCCACCGAGCAGGCCGGATTTCATTATCTGCTAATGGAAGCACTTTACTTCTGTGTAAAAAATCCTGAGATATTCCCTGCGGAAACTATGGAGTTTCATCAGCAGGTTATTGAGCAGTTGAAACGGTATATCGAAGATTACTACTGGGATGACATTACACTGGACAGTCTGGCTGGAATAGTCCACTATTCGCCGGGACACCTGAATTCGCTGTTCAAAAAAAGCACCGGCATCCCGCTGCACCGTTATATCAACGATGTACGAATGAAAAAAGCCGGCGAACTGCTGGCGGCCGGATCAGTGCTGGTCAGACAGGCAGCGGAGGCAGTCGGAATTCATGACGCGCTGTATTTTAGCAAAAAATTCCGTAAACACTTTGGCATCAGTCCGCAGAATTATACAGGAGCCAGAAGTCAGAAGTCAGAATAAAGCGGTATTACCGCATTACAGCTTAACGGTATTACAGTCAAACCGTAAAATCGTGAAACCGGAAACCGGAAACCGGAAAGCAACAGCCGTAAGTCAGATACCATGAGTAAGTGACAAAGAAATTTGTCACAGTTAAAGAAAAAACTCCTTTGTCAGTTAAATTATGGTTTGCCAACCTAAACTAACACAGGAGTCTCAAAATGCAGAGAAAAGGTAACATCGTATCGCGTGAAAGTCAAGTGGACAATCTGGTAACAGTGGGAGTTGACATGGGCGGGGCGCTCTGG
>CAIMFA010000353.1 GCA_903840185.1 uncultured Lentisphaeria bacterium
GGCGCTTAAATTTTCTTTACGCTTTCGCCTTCATGCAATATGGGAGTGAATTTCCGGTCGGCAAGCTGAGAACCACCGTTAATGCGTTCAAGTATTATTTCCGACGCGGCAATGCCCGGTTCTTTTTTATACTGTTCAACCGTCGCCGGACGCGGCGATAGCAGGCTGGTGAAATTCATATTGTCGTAACCGATAACTGAAATATTTTCCGGAATCTTTATTCCTGCTGCACCGGCTTCATTGTACAGCTCCAGAACTTGATAATCGCTGAAGCAGAATACCGCGGAAAATCTGCCGCTTTGCGGTAAAAAATCAGCAACAGTGGAAAATACCGCCGGCTCGATCTTATTTTCGAGCATCACATCGAAAAAAGCGCGCGAACGGTTGAAGCCGAGACCGCCCAGAAACGCTATTCTGCGATGTCCGCGGCTGATCAGAAATTCAGACGCCAGTTTGCCGCCGGTATAATTATCATTATATGCGGCTGACAACCCTTCAATCCGGGTATTTATCGTCACCACCGGCATTGTTTTGTCCAGTTCGCGCAAATAGTCAAAATTGTTTACCGCGCCGCTCACCGGCGCGATAATCAGGCCGTCAACTCCTTTAGTGCACATGAACCGGATTGATTCCAGTTCGCGTTCAGGCGAGGAGTGAGAAACGGAAAAAAGCATATGATAGTTTTTTTCTGCAAGCGCCCCCTCGATCCCGGAAAGGATGTTCAGCCAGAATGACGTCTCAATTCCGCCGTAAATCAGCACCCCGATCAGCATGGTCTGCCTGGATGCGATTGCCCTGGCATGAAAATTCGGGATAAAGTTATTATCCCGTATCGTCTGCTCAATCCGTTCGCAGGTGGCATCCGCCAGATTGTACTTTTTGGCTTTACCGTTCAAAAACATGGAGGCGGCGGTCAATGACACTCCCGCCTTTGCCGCAATATCTTTCAGGGTCAGTCTTTTTTTATTTTCCATTACTTTCCTGTATTTTCTTCATTTGCCGGATACACATCATCAGCGATCTGGGCACATGGAAAAACGTTTTCCATTTGCCGCCTTTCAGCAGATGCGTCGGTTTGCCGCGCCGGTTCAGATACGCATACCACTCGCCGTACTGCTCATCCCGGAAATGACTCCATGACCACTGGTCTATTTCTTCGAACATCGTCATATACTCTGTTCTGCCGCTGAGCCGGTATGCATAGAGCGCGGCGATTGCCGCTTCATTGTGCGGCCACCACAGTTTCATATCCCATTGCAGCTCGATGTGCGGTTTGCCCAGAACATCCATGAAATAATATATCCCCCCGTTGACCGGGTCAAGCCCAAATTTGTATAAACCTGAAATTGCTTTGCAGGCTTTTTCAATCATCGCCGCATCTTTACGGCTTTCCGCGTACTGCAGAACAAACCACATTGACTCCAGGCCGTGCCCCGGATTGATCATTCTGCCGTCACATGAACCAAGGTCGAAAGTGCCGTCGGGATTCACGTTTTCAAAAATAACCTGATATTGCTCGTTCCAGAATTTTTCCAGCACGGTATCGACCGCCAGTTGAGTATCATTATCATAAGTGGAGGTTCCCAGATATTCCTTCATCACGCAACCGAGATTCGCCAGGATCATGTAACTGGCCAGCGCCAGCCGTTTCGGCTTGCCGGGCAGCCCTTTTTCCCAGCGCCCTTTCGGATTGGACAGTCTGGAAATATAGGTATGCATTGCCGAATCCGCCTCCCGCCGGTATTTCTCCTCTCCGGTGGCTTTGTACATCGCGGCGGCACCCATCGCGGCAAAGCAGTCGGAGAAAATGCTGTACGGCGCCATTGACGGTTCCCCGCGGCGGTTCAGGGCAAAATAATAACTGCCGTCCTCCGACTTACCATGCTTCGTCAGGAAATCATAGCCCTGCCGGGCAATATCCAGCCAGTTCTCTTTCCGGTATTCAGTCATATAGAGCGTGGCGAACATATAGACAATACGCCACTGCATCCACATATATTTTTCCGTGTCGTAGACGGAACCGTCCTGGTCGAGCGACGTAAAATAGCCGCCGAATTCCCGGTCAACACAATTTTTCTCCCAGAACGGAGCTACCGATTCCAGTAATTCTTTCTCATAACGAACAATCGCATCCTGCAGATTAATCATATACAAATCCTTATATTTAATTTTACTAAATCGCTTTAGTAAAAATATCGCAAAATCTTTTATTTTCAATAATTAATTCATGAAAAGGTAAAACTGTTTTCAAAAAGAGTCCGGCAAAAAGTTATTTTTTTGCCGCTTTTTTCTCTTTTGAAGATGCGAGAGCATCCCACTCTTTGAACAGTTCGTTTATCTGCGCCGGATTTCCGGCGGATTTCAATCTGGGCATGACGAAACTGTCCATAGCTAGGCGGCTGAGCCCGCTGAGTATCTGGACATGCTGCGCATTCATGTCGGCAGGACTGAGAATCAGGAAAACGAAATACGGGGCAAATCCGCTTTCAAGGTCGGCTATACCTTTCCGGGCAATACCCATTGCCAGCACCGGCTTAGTCAGGCCTTCGAGACGAGTATGCGGAAAAGCCATGCCTTCGTTGAGAAAAGTCGAGCCTTGTTCCTCGCGTCTAGCAACGACATAGACAACTGCATCCCGTTGAAAGCCGGAAAGATCCGGCATGGACAGGTCAATCAAGGCATTGACGGCATCTTTTTTGTTCAGCGGGGCATCCCAGAAACAAATTCTGGATTCCGGGATCAATTCCGCAAACTGCAAGCCTTTTCCGGGTAGGATTTTAGCAATGGTAATTTCATCTTCGGATTTTGCAATAATTGCTTCGTCTTTCTGGTATGACTGTCTGGTGTCCAGCACGGTCAGGGTAATTCCGCTGCTTTCGCGGATCAGGCGTTCTACAACACTGGTTTGACCAAACAGCCTGCCCAGCATGGAAACTTTATGGCCGGGGGCGCCGACAACAATGTGTCCGACCCGGTACTCTTTCGCAAATTGCAGAATGGTCTTGACAACGTCTTCGCCTTTGTAAGTAAAAACCATTGCGCCAAGCTGTTTAGCCAGAGTAAGCGTAGTTGAAAGAATGCGCTGGGTTCCGGCGTCGATCGCCGCGGGGCTTTCCGCCGGAGTCTGGACGTAAAACGCATACCATGAACGGTTCAGCCGGCCGGCCAGTCTGGAGGTATAACGCAGCAGCATGTCCCGGTTCGGACCATGCGAACTTAAGCAGACCATGATCTGGTCCGGCGAGGACGGAGCTATACTATCCATCGCCAGATTATCCCGACGTCTGGAGTCTATCTGCGAAGCCAGTTCGCGCAGGGTCAGCTCCCGGAGTTCCTCCAGGTTGGACTGTTTAAAAAATTGCTCCATTGCCGCATCAATACGTCCCTGAGGATAGACTTTGCCTTCTTTGAGACGTTTCCGGAGGTCTTCCGCCGTCAAGTCCACATTGATAAGCTGATCCGCCTCCAGCAGGACTTTATCCGGAATGCGCTCCTTTACTTTGACATTCAGGTCTTTTTCCACGGTATCGTACAAACTTTCAAGATGCTGTACATTGAGCGTGGAAATGACGTGAATACCCGACTGCAGAATATCTTCGACATCCTGATAGCGCTTGGCGTTTTTGCTGCCCGGAATATTAGTATGCGCCAGTTCGTCAACCAGCACCACGGCGGGTTTGCGGTTGAAAACAGCTTCAACATTCATTTCCTCGACTTCAATTCCGTGATAGAGAATTTTCGTCCGGGGAATTATTTCCAGCCCTTCCAGCAGGGCGGCGGTATCCTGGCGCTGATGGGTTTCAACCAGTCCGACAACAACATCAACGCCTTCCTTTTTCAGACGGTGCGCCTCCAGGAGCATCTGGTACGTTTTGCCCACTCCCGCGCAGTAGCCGAGGTAAATTTTAAGTTTGCCGCGTTCCGACAAACGGATCATCCGCAGAAAACTGTCAGCCCGATTTTCGTTGATTGCCATAGTCAAAGCCGCCTCTATTTAAAATTATACTCTGCACCCGATGAATCAAGCTCGCGATTGACCATCAGCACATTTATCAGCCTTGTTTCGTCGCCAAACGGGTTGGCCCGGATGGCATTTTTATTCAGAATTTTTTTAATTTTTTCAACGGGCATTTTCCTGGCATCAGCAACACGTCCAGCCTGAAATAACGCCGCTTCCATTGTTATATGCGGGTCGAGTCCGCTGCCGGAGGTTGTCGCCAGGTCTGACGGAAGTTTATTTTTTTCATCGGCCTTGAACCTGGCGATCAACGTTCTGGCGCGTCCGGCGACTGCCGGATTATTCGGCGACAGGTTGCTGCCGCCTGCTGACGATGCATTATAATCTGCGGCGGAAGGCCGCGGCTGGAAATATTTATCCTGCGTAAACGCCTGCGCGATGATCTCGCTGCCGGTAACTTTGCCGGCCTTATCGGTCAGCAGCCAGCCGTTGGCGGTGTAAGGGGTACAGATCTGCGCCACCGCATAGATAAACGCCGGGTAGGCGATACAGCATACGGCAATGGTCAGAATAATCAGTTTCAGCGATATTATCAAATGTTTCATTTTATTTTTTCCCTCCTGAAAGTTTTAGCATCCTAAAAAAAGCAGTCGAGTCAGTGTGCCGTGGATGTGCTGTGATTTTAAACGCCGCTGTGGTAACCACTGCAAGTTCAAAATCACAGTGCAGACATGGTGCAATGGCCGACCCGAAGGGTTGAATATTGGATTTCCGGTAATTCATTGTTATTAACTTTCTGTTAAATTATTTTATTACATAAGGCTTTTATTTTAAACAACATAAAACTAAAATTAAGGTTCAACTGCTTTTTTTAGGATCATGCCAGCTTGAGCAGTTCCAGCAGCATGTCGATAAGTTTAATCCCGATAAACGGCAGAATAACCCCGCCCAGCCCGTAGATCAGCAGATTGCGGCGCAGCAGTGAATCGGCGCCGGCCGGCCGGTATTTGACCCCTTTGAGCGCGACCGGGATCAGCAGCGGAATGATTATGGCATTGAAAATCAATGCTGAAAGAATCGCGCTGTGAGGCGTCGCCAGGTTCATCACGTTCATCACGCCCAGTTGCGGCATTGCCAGGATAAACATGGCGGGGACAATCGCAAAATACTTGGCCATGTCATTGGCGATGGAAAAAGTGGTGAGCGCGCCGCGCGTTATAAGCAGCTGCTTTCCGATTTCAATAACTTCAATCAGCTTGGTGGGGTCGCTGTCCAGGTCAACCATGTTGCCGGCCTCTTTCGCCGCCTGCGTTCCCGAGTTCATGGCGATGCCGATATCGGCCTGCGCCAGCGCGGGGGCGTCATTGGTGCCGTCCCCCATCATGGCGACAAGCCGCCCCTGTTTCTGTTCACGGCGGATATATTCCAGTTTTGCCTCCGGTTTGGCTTCGGCGATGAAATCATCCACCCCGGCCTCGCGGGCAATAGTGGCGGCGGTCAATTTATTGTCGCCGGTAACCATGACGATTCTCAACCCCATGGTGCGGAGACGAGCGAACCGTTCCTGGATGCCGACTTTCAAAATATCGGACAGTTCCAATACGCCCAGTATCTGGTTGTTTCTAGTCACAACCAGCGGCGTGCTGCCTTTGACGGCGACCTTTTCAACCACCCCCTGGAGCTCTTTCGGAATGATTCCGCCCTGCTGCCGGAGGATGTATTTACTGATCGCGTCAAAAGAGCCCTTCCGGTAACTGTCCGCTCCGATATCCACGCCGCTCAATCTGGTCTGCGCTGAAAACGGAATCAGTTTCGCGCTGGTATCTTCAGCGGGAAATTTACCGCCCAGCCGCTCTTCGCCGAGCGTCAGCACGGAGCGCCCTTCCGGGGTCTGATCTCCGAATGAAGCGATCGTTACGGCAACAGCCAGCGTTTCCGTATCCACCCCGGCCAGCGGATAATATTCCGTCGCCTGGCGGTTACCCACAGTAATTGTGCCGGTCTTGTCGATCAGCAGCGTGTCTATGTCGCCGGCCAGTTCCACGGCCTTGCCGCTTTTAGCCAGGATATTCGCCGACAGCGCCCGGTCCATGCCGGCGATCCCGATGGCGGAAAGCAGCGCCCCGATGGTGGTCGGAATCAGGCAGACCAGCAGCGCCACCAGTGTCGGCACCGGAATGACAACGCCGAAAAATTTGCCGATCGGCAGGAGAGTGGCGGTGACCATCAGGAATGCCAGCGTCAGTCCGGCCAGTGTAACCGTCAGCGCCAGTTCATTGGGTGTTTTCTGCCGGGAAGCGCCTTCGACCAGCGCAATCATCCGGTCCAGAAAAGAATCTCCGGCCCCGCTGGTGATGCGCACAATCAACTGGTCGGAAAGCAGCCGCGTGCCGCCGGTAACACCGGAACAGTCGCCGCCGGCCTCGCGCAGCACCGGCGCGGATTCGCCGGTTATCGCCGATTCATCCACGCTGGCGGCGCCTTCCAGGATTTCGCCGTCGCCCGGAATGATTTCACCGGCTTGAATTATAATAATGTCGCCAGCTTTAAGCGCGGTCGATGGAACTTCTTCTATTTTCTGGTCAGCAAGGATTTTTCTGGCGGGAGTGCTGCGCCGGGTCATCTTCAGCGATTCGGTCTGGGCTTTGCCGCGCGCTTCGGCCAGGGCCCCGGCAAAATTGCCGAACAATACGGTAAGCCATAAGACTATGGCAACAACAATAGTATATGCGGCGTCTGGAGATTTACTCCAGAGATCGCTGACAATAATCATGGTGGTAAGAGCGGCACCGATTTCCGTGACAAACATGACGGGGTTGCCGGCCATGATCCGCGGATCAAGCATGGCCAGCGACTGCCATAAGGCTTCCTTTAACAGTTTCTTTTCAAAAAGCCCGGATTTCCGGGAATGCCTGCGTTGCAGTTTTATCTGCTGGTTGATTTCAATATTATTCATTTTGCAAAGTCCTTACAATCTTGCTTATTTAGTTAATGCGCTCAAGTGTTCAGCGATCGGGCCGAGCACCGCGACCGGCAGAAATAACAGCGCGCCGATGAAAATTATGCTGCCCAGCAGCACGAAGCCGAACAGCGTCCGGTCGGTGTGCAGGGTGCCGCTGGTTTCCGGAACCGGCTTTTTCGCGGCAAGCATCCCGGCGATTGCCAGCGGCAGGATTATCGGGATAAAACGGCTCAGCAGCATTACAATTCCGGCAACAATATTCCATGCCGTCGAACTGTCTTTAAGCCCTTCCATCCCGGAGCCGTTATTGGCGGCGGCGGAAGTGAATTCATACAATATTTCAGTAAATCCATGGCTGCCGGGGTTACTGATCGTGTCAATGCCCAGCGGCGTCATGGCAAACCAGGCGGTACAACCCAGAATCAGTAGCGGATGCACCAGCAATGCCAGCAATGCCAGCTTCATTTCCCCGGTCTCCACCTTCTTCGCCAGATATTCCGGCGAGCGGCCGACCATCATGCCGCAGATGAACACCCCGATAATGATATACATGAACATATTAATAAAGCCGACGCCGGCGCCGCCGAACGCCACGTTTGACCACATGCCGAACAGCGGCAGCAGCAAGGTCAGCGGATTCAGGCTGTCATGCATGCAGTTCACCGAACCATTGCTGGTGGAGGTCGTGACGACAGCCCATAACGCGCTTGCTTCAGTCCCGATCCTTAATTCCTTCCCTTCCTGATTGCTGACGTTCTGGACAACCGATAATCCGGTCAACGCCCTGGCCGGTGCATTTTCAAAATATTCCGCCAGCCCGGTTTTGACAACCACCAGGCTGCCCATGACGATAAAAATCACCAGCGCATGTTTCATTCTGCCGGTGATTTTGCCGAACATCCAGACGCAGGCCATCGGAATGATGACGATACAGAAACATTCAATCGCGTTCGCGAAAAAACTCGGGTTTTCGAACGGATGCGCCGAATTCGGGCCGAAAAAACCGCCGCCGTTGGTGCCAAGCTGTTTGATTGCGACAAACGCCGCAACCGGCCCCCTGGAAATCAGTTGCTCCGGCCCTTCCATGGTTATCGCCTTTATGGTTCCCTCCAGAGTCATGGGAACTCCGGAAAATGCGAGTATCAATCCGGCAACAACGGCCAGCGGCAGGATAAAAAGCGTCGCCCGGAGCGTGTCCCGGTAGAAATTGCCGACGTCGGTTGAGCCGGCCAGCGCCCTGGACATTGCCGCCAGCGCCGCAATGCCGACCGCCGGAGTAAGAAATTGCAGCCACATCAAGGCAAGCTGCGAAAGATAACTGAAGGAGACCTCGCCGGAATAATGCTGCTGGTTCGTATTGCTTATAAACGAAGCAACCGTATGAAACAGCAAATTGTATTCTATCGGGCCCTTGCCGTCCGGGTTAAGCGGCAGAACTGATTGTCCGCGCAAAACCAGAAACACTACCACAAACATCAGGGCGTTGAAAATCAGCATGGCAATACAATATTCTTTCCAGTCCGAACCCTGCGTAATGAATTTGCCGCCAATCCGGCTGATAAATTTTTCCACCCCGGCATGCAGCGGCGAAAGTTTCGGCCCCGGCTCCATGACGCGAAACAGAAAATATCCCAGCGGCCAGGAAACCGCGAATGCGGCGATTAAAAATAGCGTTGTAAAAAGTATGGACATAACAGTTTCTCCTGTTTAAAATTTTTCCGGACAAACCAGGGCGTATACCAGGTAGCCGAAGCAAAAAACGGTTGCGATTGTAACGACATAAATCATTGTAAAACTCCTTAAAAAACGGGTTTAAATTATTAGAACCAATTACAAAACTCAAGTTTAGCATGAATTCAGAATCTAGAATGAAATTCGAACTGAAACCCGGATTTATTCTCCTGACTCCTTTTGCAATTACCTCATTATTGAAACGGTTTGCTGTTTTCCGCCAGCGGCAGCGTAAACCAGAACGCCGCGCCTTGTCCGGCCTCGCTTTCCACGCCGACTTTTCCGTCATGCGCTTCAATAATCTCCTTGACGATAGCCAGCCCCAGCCCCGCGCCGGAGCTTTTCTCCTGCCCGGGAATGCGGAAGAACTGCTCGAAAATCCGATCCTGATATTGTTTTGGAATACCTTTGCCGGTGTCTTTAATCGTAAATTTGACCGCGCCGGAGACCAGTTCCGCGGAAATCGTAACCGAGCCGCCGGGATGGGTAAAGCGCAGCGAATTGGACAGCAGATTGCTGAAAACATGGTCCAGCCTGGCGGGGTCGGCGTTAACTTCCGGCAGATCATCCGGAACGGCTGATTCCAGTAGAATGCCTCTGTCTTTAGCGTCTATCAGAAACGGATCGGCACCGTCACGGGCAAGCGCAGCCGGCCGCATTTTTTGAAATTCCAGAAAATCCTTGCCGGATTCGATACGGCTGATGTCCAGCAGGTTGTCGAGAATATCCGACAGCCTTTCGCTGTCATCCCTGGCCGCGATCAGCAGTTCTGTCTGTTTTTCATTAATAACGCCGATTTTTTCATCAAGCAGCAGATGGATGGACATGCGCAGCGAAGTGAGCGGGGTTTTCAACTGGTGTGAAAGTGTGGCAACCACGCCTTTTTTAAGTTCTTTCTGCTCATAATTCCGGGTCACGTCTTTAATCACAATGGAACATCCGGTAAGCTCCCCCTGATCTCTGGCCGCCGGAATCGGAACCGACGACGGCTGGAAGAAGTGTTCCCGGTTTTCGATAAAATGCTGAACGAATTTACCCTTGCCGGTATTTTCAACCGGACGCCATTCCAGCAATGTGCGGTCAACCAGCTTTGATAGCCAGCCCAGCCCGATATCCTTGGCCATAACTCCGGGTTTCAACCCGAAATAACGCTCCGCAGTTTCTGTGGCCATTTCCACTCTGCCGTCAAGGTCAAGAACCGCCACCGCATCCGGCAGCGCTTTAAAAACTTCAATATTGGCCTGCCGGTTGCGCATTAATTCACGCTGGTCACTCGCCCGTACGCTCCGGAGGCCTTCAGCCATGGCGTTAAACGCTTCAGACAACAACCCGATTTCGTCGCTGGATTTCACTTCCAGCACGACGTCAAGGTTGCCCTCGCGGATGTCATTGGCGGATTCTATCAGCGTATGAATCGGAGCCAGTATCCAATGACGGACGAAAAAACTTAACGCCAGTGCGGCGGCGGCACATGCCAGAATCGCGCCCAGCATTTGATTAAAAGCGGCTTCAGCACGGCGTTTCGCAGCAGCGTTTGCCTGCTGCATGTTATCCTGATTCAACTGGATGATGTCCCGGAGCAGCCCTTTAATCTCATTGGAACAGGTCGTCTGGGTTTTAAAATATGCTTCACGGCCGCCTTCAAAAGGCTGGGGACTGTCGCCGGGGACTGAAATTATCTTTTCATATTTTTCAAAATGATCTTTTAAGATTTCGGCCTTTTCCTTTTCTCCCGGAACAGTGATATTGCTCAATTCCACTGCCAGCGCATCATGGAAACGCTTCAAATTTAAATCTATCTGTTTCTGTCCTTCCTCCGGCTTGCCAAGCAGCGAATATGCAATTCCGCCGTTAATCTCTTCAAGCGCCTGGCGCATGTCCTGACAGGCAATAACACTGTTATAATTCTCCCGGAGAATCACATTGATTGACTGGCCGAGATCAATGATATGCCCCATTGTAAGCATACCGAGAAAGGCAACTATCGCCAGCAGTCCGCCAAATCCCAGTAAAAGTTTTGTCCGTATTCCTGAAATCATATTAAATCCTTAAGTCTTAAAAAGGAATTATTAAATATCAGGTTTATTATAGCAAATGCCGTGCCAGAAATGGAAAATCACTTTTCAGGGGAAAAAGAGAAATGCAACGGTGGATTTTCTTGATTTGTGCAAGAACACCGGGCTTGTGCATTGCAAAATGCAACGTTTCTTCCGGCTTTGTTCAGATGCCATATTGCTTGCGTTTGCGCCAGAGGGTGGCCTGATCAATTCCCAGGACATCCGCGGCCTCATGCAGGGATTTGGCCGCGGCAATCACCCGGCGGATATGGGCTTCTTCAATTTTCTCCAGCGAAATCATGCCGCCAAGTTCGGTCATTGCATTCCGCGGCGCCATTGCTTCAGGCAGATTTTCCGTTCCGATATATTCGTTTTGGCATAAGATTGCAGCGCGTTCAATTACGTTGCGCAGTTCGCGAAGGTTGCCGGGCCAGCCGTAATTTTTCAGCGCGAGAATGGCGTCTCCGGAAAATCCGGCAAACCTTTTGTGATTTTGCGCCCCGAAAAATGCCAGCATGTTACTGGCAATGGCTTCAATGTCGTCAGGTCGTTCGCACAGCGGCGGGATTTTAATCTGAATCACGTTCAGGCGGTAATACAAATCCTCCCTGAAGCGCCCTTCCTTAACCGCCTGTTCCAGATCTTCATTGGTCGCGCTGATGATGCGGACGTCCGCCCGGCGCGTTTGATGATCGCCGACCCGCTCGTATTCGCGTTCCTGGATGAAACGCAGCAGTTTGGGCTGGATTGAAAGCGGAATTGCTCCGATTTCATCGAGAAAAATAGTCCCTTTTTCACAGGCGGCAATGCGCCCCGGATTGTCCCGTACCGCGCCGGTAAACGCGCCTTTTACATGGCCGAAAAGTTCACTTTCCAGCAGCTGTGAACTGAGCGACGGACAGGAAATAACGCCCAGCGGTTTGCCGGCGCGTTTGCTCCAGCCGTGAATCGCCCGTGCCAGCACGGTTTTGCCTGTTCCGCTGGGCCCCAGCAGCATTACAACGGCTTCGGAAGCCGCAACCTGCCGGGCAATCTCAATTGTGCGCTGCATTTCCGGATGGCTGGAATTAAAAAATCCCGCCGGGTTTGAACGGTCAATATCCTCCTGCAGAATCGCGATGCGCTGTTCCATGCGGCGCATGTCGGCGAC
>CAIMFA010000354.1 GCA_903840185.1 uncultured Lentisphaeria bacterium
AGTCACCAGTCACCAGTCACGCTTTATTTCTTATGTTCAACTTTCGCTACCAGGGCCTGGTCAGCCACGGAAACATGACCTTCCACCCAGCCGTCATCCAGCGCATTGTCTTTTCTGGCATTAAGATCGTGGAACAACCGCTTCATATCGATGATGCCGCCGATCATAAACCATACTGTTGAAACCACGCCTATGGCAGCGGCGACAATAAGGTTGGTGATCAGGAAGTACCCGCTCCACCATTCCGGCGACAGCGGAGAAAACCAGTTCCAGATTAGAACAACGACAAACGACAGGAGGAATTGATAGACAATCGAATAAATAAACACCGACCATGCAATAACTTTATCCCCCAGGGTGTATTCAGGATCGATTCCGATAAGCGTGTTGTAAAGATGTTTCAACTTGCTGCTGTGCGCGGGCTTTTTGTGTTCTCCGGAAATGGAGTATTTGCCACGGTGCAGCATACGGTCAAGATTGAACGGCTCTTTGCAAGTCAACCACGAAACAATGATATAGGACAAAATGCCGGCTATCATCGAAAAGAAGTAAATTTCGCGGGAGTTGATCGGATATTTCACCGGATCCATAGCCCATACTATATACGGAGCAAAAGGCGAGGAAACTGTTCTTAAAAAGTTATCCAGCGGCTCCACCATGTGCAGCCGTTCAATCCATGGATACAAATAATCCGCCCAGTTGCGCTGCAGAATCATTCCGCCGACGGCGATCCCGGAACCGAACAGCAGCGATGCCCATGCACCAAGCGTTGTTCCGAAGCGGCTGTACAGACCGAAGATCATAACCGGTCCCGCGCCGCCCAGCCAGATGGAGGTCGTAATTGTAAGGAACATATTAATGTAATCTAAATTGGTGAAGAAAAGCGACACCAGAAAGAAAAATATTCCAACGGCGGCGGAACAGCCGCGCAGCCATTTAAGATGCTGCTCCTTGGTGAAAGGGGCCTTGCGCAGCGGCATGATCACGTCCTGGATCAAAGTTGCGGACGCATTGAAAATTCGCGAGGCATCGGTTGAAAGCATGAGCATGACCATCAGCAGACAGAATACACCCATCAGAACAGCCGGAAAAATATTCTTCATAGTCAGCGGCATCATCATCTGGAAATAAAGCGTTCTGAATTTCTGGAAGAGCGCATTGCCGTTTTCACCCTCATTCAGTGTATCTTTAATAGTTTTAAAGTAGACCGTATCGGGGTTGTTTTCGCGTGAAAGCGGTTTGTCAACGCCAATGACATGCTTTATTTCCGGAATAGCGTTGACTCTTTCAATAACTTTCTTCCGGATATTTTCATCCTGGACTATTTCCCCTGCGACCTGACTTGTCAGCTCGCTGCGGATTTTCTTGGCTTCCGGCGCGAAGTTTGCGTGCGTCATAAGAGTAATGACAGCCACCGAAACTAACAAACACATGACTACGCTGAAACCATTCCGCCAGGCGCCGATGATACCTGCCATCTTCTGTTCATGCGGACTTCTTGCCGAACCGCTGGTGTCATTGCCGATCCAGCTTGCACGATTGAGGATACTGGCAAAAATAGCCACGAACAACGCAAACAGATTGAAATCCCGGAGTTGGGCGACGTCAAACGGATTCATGAAGTTTTCACCCGGCACCCGGTCCAGCATGACCGGAGAAATTTCAGCGCCCCACGAGAATTTTGTCAATATGAAAACGGTGAAAATAACGAAAATCGGATAACTCATCAGTCCTTGAAAACAGTCGGTGATGATCAGAGAAATACGTCCGCCGGGCATGATAACCAGCATTGCCAGAATCAGAACAACCGCCAGCAGGAACGCAAAGGTGGAGATTCCCACGCCGCAGACAGTGAAAGTATGGGGCAGGCCAATGTAGTAAATGAAAAAACGGGCGGCAACCGCGGGGGCGATCGCATTCGCCAGCATTTCCGATATCGTTCTGAGCGATGCTGCGAATATACGGAATTTGCGGGAATAGCGCATTTCCAGAAACTGCCCCAGCGACAAAGATCGCGTTTCGCGGAAGCGGTAAACGCAATAACCGCTTAGCGCTATAACCACTGAAAGGGGAATCATCACGCTTCCCCAGAAACCCAGTGCATATCCGCACTGATATTTTTCTTCGACCAGCGCCACCAGCGAAATAATCCCCAGTCCCGCCTCCAAATCACCTACACAGATCACATAACGGCCGGCAACACGGCCGGCGGCCAGGAAGTCGGCAACCCCACGGACATACTTGCGGGAATATAGTGCTAAAGCTATAGCTGTTGTTACCGGAATAATTACAATGCACCATGAAATCCAGTTCATTTGGCAGCCTCTTCAGTAAAAGACGTTTGTTTAATCTGAACCTGCGAAAGAACTTGCACGGTTCCCGGAACAATATGGAACTCCGAGTCCCATGCCATCATCAACTTTAGACCGCTCATTTTACCTCCAGTTACTTTATTTATTTGGAATACTATGAAAAATATAAATCAATATTTAATCCGGAAAGTCTGCCGCTCTATAAAGCCGCTGCGCAGCGTTACTTGAATCGTATCGCCGTCATCAGTCTGATAATGGCTGCCGGAAATCATTTTGCCCAGAATCGTGCCGACTTTTTCAACTGGCTGGGCGGCAGTCGTGATATTGTACGTTCTGAAATTGGGATTATTGTCGAATGAGATCAGTTCGAAATGCTCCGGGCATTTCACGCCTTGTCCGGCTGTCATATCCAGCAATGCCACCGCATCCCGGTCTGAAGCTGTAATTACACATATATGCTCTTCGGATTTTTTAATTATATCCGCCATCTCTGCGATTTTAGAAGAAAGTTTGACTACAGAACGCTCTTTCTCGCCCGAGAGGCCGAGGACAATTCCATGGTACCGGTCAAGCGCCCATTTGGGTTCCAGGCTGCGTGATGACAGGAAATATATTTTCTGCTGGCCGCTCCGTTTTAAAATTCTTCCCACCATGAACCCGTCATTGTACGGTGAAAGGGCAATGCAGTTAAGCGGCATCTCCGGCATAATCAGATGGCCGGTATTATATACATATATATCAGATCTGTAACGCATCAGGATTTCGGGATGTGAAAGCATTTCATCCAGTTTGCCGGCGTATTCCGGAAAAAGAATAAGGCCGGAGGAACCGGCAACATTCAGAGACTTGATGAATTCGCTCATGCTTTCTGTATCAATATCCGGATATTCCTTGTGAATCAGCGAGAAACCTTTGCGGTTCAGTTCCGACTCCAGAATGCTTATTGTTCGGTCATTCCAGTGGATTATCAGGTCGTCTCTGAAGGAATATAGCAAATGAATATATTTTTCCGATGGATTCAGAAACTGCTGGATTGCTGATGGAGAGACTTCACTGGAAACAAAAGTCCCCAGGCCGCGGGAACGCTTGACAATGCCTTCATTCTCAAGCTCTTTCACGGCGCGGTGCCCGTTCATTCTGCCGGTCTTGAATGAGGCGGCAAGCTCCTCCCCGGAGGGAATTCGATCCCCCGGTTGCAGTTTCTTAGCCGCGATAAGGTTAATTATATGATCGTGAATATCTTTTATTTGCTTATTCATCAGTTTCCTGTAAAATCTCAAAGTATCAAATGCATTTTGATATTATATACACAGGAGCATTTTTTGCAACTGTTATCGGCGGCGGGACACTAAATAAGTGGAATAATTTTTCGGAAGTGACAGATTCGGACAAATCTTTTTATATGCAAGGATTTTGATGCGGAGGATATAATCCTGGAAAGTCAGAGAATCAATGCCGGGGTTGGCTGAAGAATTGCTGAATCCTCTGAATGGCAGCCTTGAAAATATTGCGGACAGGCGGGACAAGAACATATCTTATCA
>CAIMFA010000355.1 GCA_903840185.1 uncultured Lentisphaeria bacterium
GACGGCAAGATGCAGTTTGCCATGTATATTGACGGCGACAAACTGAAAATCAATAAAGAACAGCCGTTCGGCCCCAATAAAGTTCCAGTTTCAATCACGGTAGGATATTCAGGTGGCGGCTACCTGAACGGCCTCATGGATGATTTCGCCATCTTCAACCGGCCACTGACCGAAGCAGAAATCATGGCAATTTACAAGTCTGCGCAACCGCTTTCCGCGATGCTTAAATAATAAATACTAAATAAGGTGAAAAAATGGTCAGAATGTTAATGGTTCTGGCGGGGGATGTTTCTTGCCGTAAATGTGTACTCCGCTCTGGACATTGTCAAGGACGGGAAAAGCGACTGGCGCATCATTGTCGCGCCGCAACCGCTGCCGGTAACCTTGCGGGCAGCGGAGGATTTACAACTATATATAAAAAAGTCCACCGGGGCTTTGCTGCCAGTTGAAAAGACCGGAATCGTCACCGGGGGAAATAATATCGTGGTCGGCGACTGCGAAGCCGCCCGCAAAGCCGGAATAAACGTTACGGAATTGAAGCCGGAAGGTTTTGTGATCAAGACTGACGACGGTAATTTGTATATTGCTGGAAAAGACACTAAAGGTGACGCCAATTCCGACCACTGGCGGAATGCGCCGCAATCAGGCACCTGGAACGGCGTCAGCGCTTTTCTGGAGAAATATCTTGATATCCGCTGGTTCTTTCCCGGCGAGTCCGGCGAATATGTTCCGGAGCGAAAAAACTTGACGCTGAACGATATCAATATCAGTGATTATCCAAAAATGGAATACCGCCGGATGGCTTATATCTGGTGGGACGGCATGAGTCCTGCCCGAATCGCTGAAGTCAAAGCCTGGGAACGCCGCAACAAGAACGGCTGGAGCACGGTCTGGAGCGGTTCACATACCTGGCGTGAAAATTTCCGTGGAGAGGATTACTTTAAAGCACATCCGGAATGGTTTGCCGAGGTAAACGGACAGCGCCTGGCATATAACGGCGAATACGGGCTCCAGATGTGTACCACCAATCCGCAAGGTCTGGATAAATTTGCGGAAATAATTATAAAAACTGCTCCAAGCCCTGGCTATGAAGGCTGCATGTTTTCGCTGTCGCCGAACGACAGCGGCAATTTCTGCGAATGCAAAGCTGCCGGGCGCTGGATGTGGAAAAACTGCCGGGCGGCAAACCTGTCCTGACCGACCGCATGGTGACATACTGCAACGAAATCGCCAAACGGGTCAACAAAGTATTACCTGAACAGACTTTCGGTTTTTACGCATATTCCTATTACATGTTGCCGCCGCGGAAAACAGAGTTGGACCCGCATGTCAATGTCATGCATGTGCTGAACGATATCGGAGTGCTCTATTATTCCGATAAAATGTCTGAAAGCTATCTGAACAATATGCTGATTCCGTGGAAAAAAATGACCGGAACACTCTATTTTTACTCCCATCCGGAAGGCATGGGCAATATGGCGCTGCCGTGCATGCACAAAGGCGCGATCAAAAAACTATATGCTGACCTTGATAAAGCCGGAGTGACCGGCTTTTCCATGAACAACAGCGAATCATTCAACGCATCCGCGCTGAATAACTATCTTTACCTGAAAATGGCATGGGACCCCAAGGCTGATATTGACGCGGTTTACGCGGACGCCATGGAAAAATGTTACGGTGAAAAAGCGGCGCCTTATGTCAGACAGTATTTTGCCATCGTGGAAACCACGATGGCCAAATACGCTGACTCTATCAAAATTGACCTGGCCCTCGGTTCAGCCAACCGTTTTCCCGATCTCCTTGATGCGGTCTATGACGGACTGTACGAAAAAGGTATGCCGGCATTAAAGAAAGCGGAGTCAATGCAAGCGGACAAAAACCAGAAATATCGTTTGCAACTGCTCATCGACAATCTTGAATATTGTCATGACACCGTCGAACTATATAAACTTAGAGCTTATCCGTAAATAACTCCTAGTTTTCTATATATTATCATGGATGCTGTCAAATGAAGCAGCGCCTCATAATTGGCGGACTTTTTCTCAAATCTCACCAGGACTTTCCTGAAACGATTGAACCATGAATGAGTAA